>CAZQTF010000073.1:0-16312 GCA_964596135.1 uncultured Saprospiraceae bacterium
TTAAAGCCACTCCGTTAACTTTATCCATTTTAATATTTAATACACGGTAATTAATACCGTAGTATCGCTTTTTGAATAAAATAAGAGTGGATGATATACATTTTATGAGTAAAATGGTTAAATTTGTTAAAGACCATCCTAAAATGTTGTATCCCAGATGAATAGCATCGTAACCCAACGCTTTATCAAATGTCATGACAAATTACGCGAAGCCAATCGCGTGCGCTCCAGCCGGCAATTTGCTCTTGCCCTGGGATATCTGCCTCAAAGCCTCAGCGAAATTCTGAAAGGCAGGAGAGATGTCACCATTGAGTTGATACGAAAGTTGGTCGAATTATATAGGGTCAATCCGGTTTATCTGTTCACAGGCGAAGGTATGATGTTTATGCCGGAAGACGAAACACAGGGGCTGCGCGTACTTACCATTGTAACCAACACGAATGAAGATGAACGCATTGTGCATGTGCCAGTACCGGCTCAGGCGGGTTATGCAGGCGAAATCACTAATCCTGCATTTATTCAGGAACTACCAACGTTCACATTGCCAGATTATAAATACAAAACCGATACTTTCCGTTCTTTCGATGTGTCTGGCGACAGCATGGAACCCACCCTTTATGAAAGCGACAAGGTAGTATGCAGCTATGTAGAACCCACCCTTTGGGAAACAGCGATCAAAGACAATCATGTTTATGTCGTTATTACATATAGCGATGTCGTTGTAAAAAGGATAGTAAATAATATCCCCAAAAATCGTTCAATTGAATTACATTCTGATAATAATTTTTATAAACCCTATAAATTATCGTTGGCCGATATTCGGGAAATCTGGCGCGTCCGAACAAAAATCAGTCCATTTCTATCATCGTTGCGGCATTCGGAGAAACATTTGCACCACCAGATTGCGGAAATGCAAAAAATGCTCGACGAGCAATCACGATTGATCCAGCAATTATACACGAACATCGAAAAATTGTTGTCGGACAAGGGATGAAACGCTTAATTTAAACATGTAAATTTGCGGAACAAGTTGTATTGATATGCTAAAAGTCTAAAGTCAATCAATATTATGATAAAAAGAATAAGCATTGTTTAAATTTGAGCCGCCAATTATTAATTAATGTTTAGCAATATTTTGTCAATCGGAAATATTATTATAACACAGAAAATCATGAAAAAACATAAAATCACTGGAAAAGTCGTTTTTGAAAATATTAGTACTGGCGTGTGGGGAATCATTGACTCGGAAGGCAAAGAATGGCGCCCGGTTAATATGCCGGAGCAACTAAAACACGAGGGGCAACAAGTCTCCGTTGTGGTAAAAGAAGTGGACGACATGTCTATTTTTATGTGGGGTACGCCTGTGAAAATAATTTCGTTTCACACCATTACACCAGCATAAATAGTAAAAGGGGGATTGAATATTACATTTTATCCAATTCCTCCTTTATTTTATGCATCATCTTAATACTTTCCACCAAGGCGAAGGTTGAACATCCGGCACTTGCAACATTTTTTCTTCTTCGAGGTGCCATTTCAACGCGACCTGGGCTGCTATCTGCGCCTCTTCATGCTCTTTTTGTTTGATCAACTCTGGTGTGAAGTAGTTTTTCACAAAATTGGTGTCAAAATGCCCAGTGATAAACGCTTCGTGTTCCATCACAAAACGTCCGAAGGGGAGGGTCGTCTTGACGCCTTTCACGTCATAGCTGCTAATGGCATCCAACATTCGGCGGATGGCAGCATCGCGGTTGACGCCCCAAACGATTAGTTTTGCCAGCAGCGGATCGTAATAAATCGGTACATCCAGCCCTTCTTCGTAGCCATCGTCCACCCGAATGTGCTCGCCGACGGGCGGGCGGTAGCGCAGCAATTTTCCTACATTGGGCAGGAAATTATCCAGTGGATCTTCTGCTGTTACACGAAGCTCGATCGAATGTCCATTGATGTGCAAGTCTTCTTGCTTAAAGCGAAGTGCTTCTCCTCTGGCAATACGGATTTGCTGTTCTACCAAATCCAGACCGGTGATAAACTCCGTTACCGGATGCTCCACCTGCAGGCGGGTATTCATTTCCAGGAAGTAAAAATTGAGTTTATCGTCCATCAAAAATTCTACGGTACCGGCGCCGAGATAGTCGCAGGATTTTGCCACCATGACGGCTGCTTCGCCCATTGCCTTGCGGATATCGGGTGTGAGAATTGCCGAAGGCGCTTCTTCCACGACCTTTTGGTGGCGCCGTTGTATGCTGCATTCGCGTTCAAATAAATATACCACATTGCCGTGGGCATCCGCCAATATTTGAATTTCGACGTGTCGTGGCGAGGTGACAAATTTTTCAATAAACACCGAACCATCGCCAAACGAGGAAGTTGCCTCGCTAATTGCGCGTTCCATTTGTTCCTTGAGATCGGATTCCTGCTCGACTACGCGCATCCCCTTGCCGCCGCCGCCCGCTGATGCTTTGATCAGTACCGGATAGCCGACTTCTTTGGCGACTAATTTTGCCTCTTCAAAATCACTGATGGCATGATCCACCCCAGGCACCATTGGAACATTAAATTTTTTGACTGCATCTTTTGCTGCGAGTTTGCTGCCCATCATTTCAATTGCTTTGGGCTTCGGACCGATAAATGTGATGCCGTTTTCTTCCACCAATTGGGAAAAAAGAGCGTTTTCACTCAAAAAACCATAGCCGGGGTGAATGCCATCCGCACCCAATTCTTTGGCGACTTCAATAATTTTGTCGCCGCGCAGATAGGAATCTCTCGATGCTGCAGGTCCGATGCACACCGCTTCGTCGGCGTAGCGCACGTGCGGCATATTCCGGTCTGCTTCCGAATAAATAGCAACTGTTTTGATACCCATTTTACGGGCGGAGCGCAATACGCGCATGGCAATTTCGCCGCGATTGGCAACCAGTATTTTTTTCATTGTTGATTGTGTTCAGTTGTTAGTGTGTTTATGTATGAACGTAGAAATTTTCTTCCTCCGGACACCGGTAAAAATAAGAAGTTTTGAATGGAAACCAGGGTGATTTTTCTCATTTATTGGAAAGACTTTAGGCATTCTGGTTTAGTCATCAGACCTAAAGTCAATCACCCAGCAAATCCTGCGGCAATTGCTTCGATGTCTTTGCTCCAAGCTCTCTAATTTTTTCAGCTCTTCCCACGAGGGTATCCCCAAATTTCCTGGACTCCACCAGCTTGTTCATGGCATCGTTGTAAGCCGCCTGAGCAAGATCGAGTCGTTGCCCGATGTTGCGGAGGTCTTCGACAAAAGCGCAGAATTTGTCATATAACAAACCGCTTTGCCGCGCGATTTCCAGTACGTTCGACTTCTGTTTTTCCTGCTTCCAGATGTACGAAACAGTGCGCATGGTCGCAAGGAGGGTCGTGGTGGTGACCATGACAATGTTTTTGTCTAAAGCATCCAGAAACAATCGGTTGTCGTGCTGAGTGGCTACGGCGAAAGCCGATTCCAATGGAATGAACAACAACAGATAATCCGGCGAATTGATCTGATACAAATGCTGATAATTTTTATCACTCAGGTCTTTGATGTGGCGCCGGATACTGTCCACATGGGCTTTAAGATGCTGCTGCCGCTCCTGCTCATCGGCGCAATTAAAAAACTGCTCGAATGCAGTGAGCGACACTTTAGAGTCTATAACCAGGTGCTTGTTTTCCGGCAGATCAATAATAAAATCCGGACGCTTCTGCTGCCCGTCGCTATCGGCGAAGCTCGTTTGTGTGCGGTAGTGAATGTCTTTGATCAAGCCCGCCTTTTCAAGCAAGAGTTCCAGCTGAAATTCACCCCAATCGCCCTGCGATTTGCTGTCGCCCCTGAGCGCGTTGGCGAGATTGTTGGCGTCCTGACTGAGCTGCTGATTGAGTTGGCGCAGCTGCTCAATCTCGGTTTTCAGGGTGATTCGGTCTTTGGCTTCGTCCATAAATTTTCGGTCAATACTTTCCTCAAAATCCTTGATTTTCTCGCGTAGCGGTTGGAGCAATTCGTGCATTTGCTGTTGATTATGGGCAGTGAATTTGGCGCTTTTTTCTTCCAAAAGCTGATTGGCGAGATTGGTAAACTCCACGCGGGCACGCTCCTGCAATTGCGCGATTTCCTGCTGCTGCGCCGCCAGCTTTTCCTGCCAGAACTGCACGTCGCGCTGCTGTGCTGCAAATTGCGCTGAAAGCCGGAGTAGTTCGGTTTGCTTTTCTTGTAATTCGGCACGCATAGCGCTTAGCTCTTGCTGCAAATGCTCGTACAAAGCTCTTGCCACGTATTGCCGCTCTACTTCTGCCGGACTGAGCATGCCCCGTGTAAAACGCAATTTGGCAATAAGCCAGCCGATGAGACCGCTTACCAGCATACCCAATACTAAATAGAGGAGCAACAGGTTTTCAGGCATGGTAAGAATTGTTAATTGTTATGACTGCTAATGACCGATTGTTGATTGTTTGCTGGAAGCGTTTCCTAAAAATCAGCAATTAATAATTCTTTGTAAAATTGCAATAATCGCTGGAGAAATTCAACTTTTTGGTGGCATTTGAAAACAAATTGGTTTGAACGCCCGACCGTGAGCGCGCGGTTCCGTTTTGGTAGAAGAAATGACGATGCGGGGAAAGATTTAACTCCGTGAATGTAGTTTTCGCTAAAATACACAGACAGCTTATTTTAAATTTATAATGATAATTTTTGCAATTTTTCCCTTTTATCCAATTTGCCAATATCGAATCTCTCATTCGCACGCCCCTGCTGTCCATTTTTTAATTCCCTGACAGCGGGCATAGCACTCGTTGGGGTAGGTTTTTCCGTCGCAGCCGCATACCGGCTCGTAAATTTCCGCACAGATCAGATCCGGCTGCTTTTCGCCAATGCAGTCATCCTTAGAGGGAACTTGGCTGCAAGTAGCCATAATAAATACTGGCAATAAGGAGCAGAGAAATAATAGTTTTTTCATAGTGAGCAATTTGCATAATTTCAATTACGTTTTTTATTTGCAAGATGTAATTTTTTTTGATGCTATTTCGGCATTTTTTTGATTTTTAATTCAAACAAAGTGTACTTTTAAGCAGTATTTTAAACTAAATTGCGTTTTTGAACCCTTGATAAATAAGGAATGCTGATAATAAATGCTAAAAAAAACGTGTTTTCACGCTTGAAATCAATTGCCTAATATCTGATATCTAACTAAATTTTGTAGAACTATGAGATCCACCAAATTAATTCTACTGACCTTAGTTGCCCTGTTGCTTCATGTTTCTGCGTTTGCGCAACTTTTTGGAGGCGCCTTGAGTAAAGCCAACAAACAATATGACTTGCACGCCTACAACCTGGCGATTCAATCGTACAAAGAAGTGCTGGAACGCCGCCCGAATGACGAAGAGGCGCTGGCAAAGATTGCAGACTGCTATCGCCACCTCAACGATATGATGGAAGCTGCTAAATACTACGCGCGCGCAATGGCGCAGAAAAATGTAAAAACGGAGTATAAACTACAGTACGCTCATGTGCTGAAAGCGCTTGGGCAATACGAAGAAGCCCGTCGCTGGTACCAGGAGTATGCCCGCGAGTTTCCGGTGGAGGGCAACCACTATGCGCAAAGCTGCAATTTTGCTATTGCGCAGCAGAATTCACCGGCGGCTTACATGGTCGTGAGTGAATTTATCAATTCGACGGCGTCCGATTTCGGCCCGGCGTTTTATGGCAACAGCCAGGTGGTGTTTTCCTCTGCGCGTACCGATATTCAGCGTACAAGTACCGACTGGACGGGCAAGGCTAATAACCAACTTTTTATTGCGAATTTGGGAAAGAATGGTTTTCTGGAAGCGCCTTTTTTTCTCAAAAGCGATGTAAAAAATGCTTTCAATGAAGGTCCAGTTGCTTATACCCAGGATGGAAAATGGGTGGCATTTACCAAAAATAATTTTGTGGACGGTACGCGCCAGATTGCGTCCAGTGGCATGAAATTAGACTTGTACATTGCCGAAGTTACGCCCAATGGCGACTGGATCAATGTAATTGCTTTTCCATACAATGGTACCGATTTTTCGGTAGGTTTCCCTGCGTTTTCACCGGATGGCAGAGCTTTATACTTCGCTTCTGACCGCCCCGACAGCTTTGGCGGGTACGATATTTACGTGTCTTTCCGTGTAGGTAGCAGCAACAACTGGAGCGCGCCTCAAAATTTAGGATCGGTGGTCAATTCTCAGGGAAATGAAATCTCTCCTTATTTTGATAATGAAACGCTCTATTTTTCATCGGATTGGCACGAAGGATTCGGTGGATACGATGTTTTTCGGGCGATGCAAAGCAACGGCAGATGGACGCAGATTTTCCACATGGGAACCGGCGTTAATTCTAATCGCGATGATTACGGATTTATTTACGACAGCTTCCGAAATATTGGTTATCTCGTTTCCAATCGCCCTGGTGGAAGAGGAAATGAGGATATTTACAAAGTGAGCAAATCGGCTGATAATGTGGTAATTAAAGTGAAAAATGCTGCCGACGGCTCTCCGGTTGCCAATGCCATCATTGATTTTGCCGCCTGCGGTGAAGGCGCCTATCAGGCGGATGCACTGGGGGTTTATAGTTTTCAGGCGGTGCGCGGGTTGGAGTGCAATATCCTGGTGCGCAGAGATGGTTATTTGAGTCGAAGTTTGCAATTATCCACCGTTGGTTTGCAACAAAGCCGGGAGTTTGAGGTGCTGTTGCCCCGAATAGGAGAAGAATATTTGGGTAGAGTGATTGGTTATACCACCCGCTTGCCACTTGATGAAGTAACGGTAACCGCTACAAACCAAACCACCAACACCACGATGACTATCCGAACAGATATAAATGGCGATTACATGCTGGCATTGAGCCCCAACACGACTTATATCGTGCGGTATTCCCGCCCAGGTTATCGCGATATTAACCGGACGGTCAGAACGGGCAGCACTTATGATCGGGATGCTCTCGGTGTTATCTCAATGATTCCATCGGATGTGGTTATCAAAGAAGACGTTCAGCCCAAGGGCGAACCCGGCGGTACGGTTACGACTACCGAAGGATTTGCCGTACAAGTTTCTGCTTTAAGTACACCCAATTTAGATGCATTTGCGGATTTGAAAAACCTGGGCAATATTTATTATAAAGAGGAAAATAAAAAATACAAAATCAGAGTTGGCGTTTACAGAACCCGCGAAGAAGCAGAGCGTATTTTGAGTTTAGTGAAAAATCAGGGATATAAAGGCGCGTTTATAGTGCAGGAAGAAGGCGGACAGGTTGTGGGGACGGGCGATTTGACACCCAAAACACCGGCTGTTTCGAGTGCTCGCTATCGTATTCAGTTGGCAGCTTATCGAGATGTGAAGTATTTCGACCCTTCCAAAATCCAGGGACTGGGGAAGATTGAGGATCAGAAAAAAGGAAATTTTACCGTGAAATATCTCGCTGGTTATAATACCATTGAAGAGGCGCGACAAGTGCTGAGAGAGGTAAAGTCTGCGGGCTTCAAAGATGCTTTTATTGTGGAAAACATCAGCGGTGAGTGGAAGAAGGTGCAATAAACAAAATAAAATTGCGCCTTTTCGAAAAACGGGAAGGCGCAATTTTTATGATGCTCTTATAAAAACTTATTTACATCTGCCAAAGGCAGGTTGAATGCTTCCGCTACACCTTGATACACAACTTCTCCTTTGACTACGTTCAAACCAAGTTTCAGCGAAGCGTTTGCTTTACAAGCATTTACCCATCCTTTATCTGCTAGTTGAATCGCGTAGGGTAGGGTGGCATTGGTCAGCGCAATGGTAGAAGTATAAGGCACGGCGCCAGGCATATTGGCAACGCAGTAGTGTACCACATCGTCAATAATATAAGTCGGATTGGCGTGTGTAGTTGGTGTACACGTTTCGATACAACCACCCTGATCCACGGCTACATCTACCATTACTGTGCCGGGGCGCATCATCTTTAGCATATCGCGTGTGATGAGTTTCGGCGCTTTGGCACCTGGAATCAGGACAGCCCCCACGATCAGATCGGAGTCTTTGATATGCTGACGGATATTATATTCGTTGGAATAAATTGTAATAACATTATTCGGCATGATGTCCGAAAGATAACGCAAACGGGAGAGGTTGACATCCATGATGACGACTTCTGCACCCAGACCAGCTGCCATCTTCGCTGCTTGCGTGCCTACGATTCCCCCGCCGAGAATGAGTACCTTGCCCGGAGGCACACCCGGCACACCGCCAAGCAAGACGCCGCGCCCCTTGATCGGTTTCTCAAGATATTTGGCGCCTTCCTGAATTGCCATTCGTCCGGCTACTTCTGACATTGGAATCAGCAAGGGCAGCGAACAATCCGGTAGTTCCACCGTTTCATAAGCCAGGCACACTGCGCCGCTTTCGATCATAGCGTGTGTGAGCGGTTGATAGGATGCAAAGTGGAAATAAGTGAAAATCAATTGGTCTTTTTTCACCAGCTTGTATTCAGATTGGATCGGCTCTTTAACTTTTATGATCATTTCCGCAATGCCGTACACTTCTTCGATGGTGGGCAGGATTTTGGCGCCTGCCTCAGCATACTCATTATCATAAAAACCGCTGCCTTCGCCGGCAGTGGATTGTACATATACCGTGTGCCCCCGCTTGGAGAGCTCAAATGCACCTGCGGGGGTCAGCGCCACCCGGTTTTCATTATCCTTGATTTCTTTTGGTACTCCAATAATCATTGTATCCTGTTTTTATTCGATTAGGAAAATTGTCTGGACATTAGATATCAGATTGTAGGCATCATAAATGTGAAAGCAGTATGTCTAAAAATCTATCGTCCAAAATCTGAAAAATTTGCGCAAAAATAATAAACCTTTCGAAATGGGAACAATAAAAAGCCTGTGATCATATCACAGGCAATTATTTACTTGATTAACCTAATTCTTACCAAAGAAAGGCAACCAATAAACATGCCAAATTTTGCTGGACACAGAATTTAACATTCGCCTGAAGTTGCTAAAAATATCGCCTTTGATGGTGGTTCAGGGATAATTTGTTTTTTTGTGGCTACATCAAAAAGGTATTGCACTGCTGCTTTTCCTTTTTCTCCGAGATCAAGCGTGTATTGGTTGACATACAAATCAATGTGCTGGTACATCACCGCTTCGTCCATCTCCTGGGCGTGGGTGCGCACGAAGGGCAGCGAAGATTTGGGATGGTCAAATGCAAATTGTACGCTGCGCTGCATCACCCGGTTGACCTTTTGCTGAATATCAATCGGCAGATCGCGTTTGATCACGATTCCACCCAGGGGAATGGGCATGCCGGTGTTGGTTTCCCAAAACTCGCCGAGATCAATGACCTTGACCAAGCCCTTTTGTTGGTAGGTAAAGCGGTTTTCGTGAATGATCAGTCCGGCATCTACTTTGCCTTGCAATACCGCCTCTTCGATGTCGGAAAATAACATTTCCACTTTGTTTTGGGCTTTCGGGAAGGCATAGCCGAACAAAAAATTAGCAGTCGTGTATTTCCCGGGAATGGCGATTTTGCCATGGATGATTTCTGTCTCTGTTTTAAGTGTTTTTGCGACCAGCAGCGGACCGCAGTTGTTTCCCAACGCACTTCCGGCATCCAGCAGGGAATATTGATCGGTCAGATACGCAAAAGCGTGGTAGCTCAGCTTGGTGATGTCGAGATTTCCTGCGAAAGCGCGTTGGTTCAAATCTTCTACATCGCCCATAAATACTTCAAATTCAAGCCCTTCGGTGTCAATTTTGCCATGAATCATCGCATCGAAAACAAAAGTGTCGTTGGGGCAGGGCGAAAAGCCTAAGGATAATTTCATACTTTTGTGTGTTAAAGTGTTTTGGTGTTATTGTTAAAAGTGCAATGTTTACCATAACACTGTAAGACCATAACACCAAATAAAATGCAAGTCATATACGAAGATAATCATCTCATTGCGGTAAACAAGCCGACGGGGGTGCTGGTTCAAGGCGACGAGACCGGCGATACGCCGCTGAGCGACTTGGTCAAGCAATACATCAAGGTGCGGTACAACAAACCGGGCGACGTTTTTCTGGGTGTCATTCACCGCCTCGACCGCCCCGTGAGCGGGGTAGTCGTGTTTGCACGTACCAGCAAGGCGCTGGAGCGTATGAACCGGCTTTTCCAGGAGCGCAAGGTAAAAAAAACGTACTGGGCGATTACTTCCAATCGCCCTGATCCGTTAAGCGGACATTTAAAACATTACATCCTGAAAGACTCGGTAAAAAATGTATCCAAAGCCTTTGATCAACTGAGTAATCGTGCCAAAGACGCCAAAGAAGCCCATTTGGATTACGAAATGATTGGGCAGATCGGCACGCATTGCCTGCTGGAGGTGCATCCTCTGACCGGGCGCCCGCACCAAATTCGGGTGCAATTGGCAAAGATTGGCTGCCCGATTCGCGGCGATGTCAAATACGGCTTTCCTACTGCAAACGACGATGGTTCCATTTGTTTACATTGCCGGGCGCTGGCTTTCGAACATCCAACTTTAAAGCGAGAAATTCAGATCACCGCCGATCCGCCGAAAGATCAGATCTGGAACCTGTTTGCTGCGAATTGGAGTTGAGTACATTATTCAGCCAAATCACCGAATTCGCAATTATCGGGCAATCTTTACGCAAGCCGAATTCAAAGCATAATTTTATGAATTTTTTGTACTGATGTTAAATGAACGGTGAAAAACGCTGATCACTTTGTAAAAATCTCTAAAATAAGCAATAGACATCGCTCATTAATTTTATTTTTGTATCTGTTCAAATACTGATAAAATTGTACGCTCGTGGAAACAAGGACGACCAAACTTATAGGCTGGCTCACGGCGCTGTGCCTGTCACTTACTATCAATGCACTTCCTGCCCAGGATAATATCATCCTGCAAGGCTTTTATTGGAATACATTTCCGGGTGATTACTCCGATGTGGTAAACGGCGGCGGGTGGTGGGATACTATCGCCACTGTAGCGCCTTATTTGAAGAATGCTGGCTTCAACGTGGTGTGGCTGCCCCCGGCACAGAAAGGATTCGCGGGCATTTATGATATGGGTTACGGGATTTCCGATTACTACGATTACGGACAATACAACCAGTTTGGTACTATACGCACCCGGCATGGCAATCTTACCGAATTACAAAACGCGATCAGTGCTTTGAAAAGCAACAACATTCAAGTGATGGCAGATTTGGTGTTGAACCATCGTGCCGGCGCACCCTCGCAACAGCTGGAAGAATGTGATATTCCGCCGCCGGGGGGAAAGCAATTGCGTTATACCAAATTTATGCCTGTTAGCGGTCGAATGGACTGGGATTCGTCTTATTTTCACCCTACCAATCACCATTGCGATTTGAGCGCACCTTATCACGATCGAAGTTTCTTTGAAGATATCTGTTATTTTAATCATCTGAATAATATTCTGGATCCGAATCTACCGAGCAACGGCTGGTATTTCGGAGCACACAATCTCGGAGCGGGGGGCGATTCTTTGGTCATTGTCGGGCGGCACATGATAGACACAATGGGCTTCGATATGGTACGTCTTGATGCAGTGAAGCACATTGAGCCCGGCTTTTTGTCGCCTTTTTTGATCGAGCTTAAAAATGGTACGCAGCCCTTTGCCGTAGGTGAGCTATTTGATTACGACGCTGCTACCTTGCGAAGCTATCAGGTGCAAGTGGAGACTTTTATTAGCGGCTCTAAATTCGCCAATATGGCGGTATTTGACTTTGCTTTGCGGGGTGCCCTTCGCGATATGTGCAACTCAGGAGGTGCCTACAATATGGCAAACTTGAGCAATGCAGGGTTGCGTTTTTACCCGGGTCCAGGCGCGCCTTTGGCACCCGAAGATATTGTCACCTTTGTGGATAATCATGATGTGGATCGCATTGGTTTTACGAATGTCCCTTGTCCGGGAGGCATCTTACAAGTCGGCAGTACTTGTTTGCAATTATACACCGATTCTGGTCACGATCCTGTTACGTCCAATAAACACATGGCTTATGCCTACATCATGGGTGCCGAAGGTAATCCGAGTGTGTTCTGGAAAGACATATTTTGGTATGGATTGGACGATGAAATCAAGTGGCTGATCGCTTTGCGCAAAATGCTTGCTAAAGGCAACTCTACGCCCATGAGTTTGCTGAGCCCTTCTGGTGGTAGCTTTTCCACTAGCGATTATTTCATTATGAGAAGGGCAGGCAATTCAGGTGGTGTAAATGATGGCGCCTTGATTGGCTTGAATGACAATACCAGTATCAATCAGGAAACGTTTGTTAATACGCCTTTCACGAGCAAGTACTTGAAAGATTATTCCGATGGATTTATGTTTAAGACGGAAGTTGCCGCTGCTGATACCCGTGCACTTATCCGTACTGCGCCGCGCGACTTCAGTTGGTGGTCGGTGACCGGCTTGTATCCCAAGCCCTATGATGTGCCGGCAAGTCATTTCACGATGAATGCCACGCCTGGCGGTTGCCCGCATTTCATAGCTTTGAAGGCAAGCGATGCTGCTAGTTTTCTGGTGAATGGCGCTCCAATTCAGGTGGGCGATGAGATCGCTATCAAAAACACTGCTGGCAATGTGGTGGGAATTGGTCGGATTGGGCAAAAATTCAAATGGGACGGCACACACGATATGATTATTGAAGTTTTGGGAAGCCCTTCTACCAATGGAATGGCAGCTAATGAAACATTTCGCCTGTTTGTATATGATGCCAGTGTAAATCTGGAGGTAGAAGCAGCGGTGGTAAAATTTTCCCCCAGTGGTGTTGCCTTTACTTTTTCACCCTATCGCCCGAATACCCCCAATCGTAATGGAAACTTCGCTACATTCACTATCGGCACTTCTGCAACGGATGCCTTTAGCTGTGGTAGTATCTCCCGTATTTTCGCTTTTAATACCCTTGAGGTACAAAGTCAGCCGATTTGCGGCGAAGACGTGGCAAGCAATACTCCGTACGTTGGTGGCTGGCAAAGCGGCGACAATGGCGGCAGTAATTTCGGTGCCTGGACGCTGAGTACAACCAGTAGCAATGCTGGGCATTTTGTTGGTAATTCTGCCAATAATGGTAGCAGCCCTAGTGGCAACATCAATACGTCCGGGTTGGCGCTAGGTATGTACGCCAATAGCGGTGCTGTGGCGAATGCAATACGCCCTTTTACTACTGCTCTGCCGCCGGGCACGGTCTTCTCATTGAAAATGGACAATGGTTTTATCAATAGTGGTGGTACGGTGGGCTTTGGTTTGCAAAACAGCAGCGGCAACAACTTGCTGGAGTTTTACTTCACCGGCGGCACTTCTGATTACAAATATGATGACAGCGCAGGCATACAAAGCACCGGGCTTGGCTTTTCGGATGATGGTTTGACGATTCAGATTACGCTGCTTACAGCTACTACCTACGAATTATCGGTGAGCCGAAATGAAGGGGGTAATTTCCTGGCTACCGGTACCCTTAAAAATCCGGGTGGCGGGCAAGCCATCGCTCAGTTTCGTCTGTTTAACGCCAATGCTGGAAGCGGTTCTTCCAATGATGCCTATTTCAACAGCTTTAGTGTTTGCTATCCTGCGGTAGTCATCAATGAAATTGATTATGACCAGGGCGCTACAGATAATGCTGAATTTATTGAATTGAAAAATACGAGTACACGCACTGTAAATCTCGATAATTTTATAATAGAGCTGGTAAATAGTGCTGGTGCAGTGTACCAAACTATTGATCTGCCCAATGTAAATGTGACAGTAAATGATTATTATGTCATTTGTGCCAATAACGCCAACACACCCAATTGTGATTTGGACATTACACCTGATACGGATCTGCTTCAGGATGGTGCTCCAAGTGGTATTCGCCTGAAATTAGGCACTTTGACTATTGACGCGCTTAGCTACGAGGGCAACACACCAGGCGCGACGGAAGGCACAGGTGCCGGTACAGACGATGGCGCTGCCACACACATTGGGCTGGCTCGCGTGTTGGACGGCAATGATACCAATCAAAACAACATTAATTTTAAACTGAATTGCATTACGCCCGGCTCCAGCAATTATGCTTCTGATTATGGTGATCTGACTGCTACCTGGGTAACGCCCTGCGCGGCTTCCTTCACAGACAATAATAGTGACGGTATTCCTGATGGCAGCAACGGTGCGGTTTGGGCGGGACTGAAAGTGGATACAGAAAGTGCGCAGTTGCTAACTACTAACGCAGATGGCGACGATCTGAATGGCATGGACGATGAAGATGGACTTGGTTTGCCCGGTTCTTTGTTCAGGGGGCAACCATCAGAATTTAATATTACACTGAATAGTAATCTAATTGGTACAAGTATGTACTACGGATTATGGTTCGATTGGGATAACGATGGCACATTTGATGCGTTTTACAACAATGCTATAGCAATTGTTTACAACGGGAGTCCGGCAGCTGCGCTTGTCTCTGTAACGCCTCCGCTGAATGCGGTGGACAATTATAAAGTGCGCCTGATCGTGCGTGGCGGCGGTGTGATTACCAACAGTATGGTTGGTAATCCATTCAGTAACGGTGAGATTGAAGATTACAGTATGCCCGTATCTCTGCCAATTGAGTTAATTGAATTCAACGTGGCCAAAAACAATGATAATCAAGTGATTCTGAAATGGGCAACTGCATCTGAGAAAAATAACGCTTATTTTTCCTTGCAGCGTAGCCGTGACGGGCGCATCTGGGGCGAGATTGGGCAGGTGAAAGGCGCTGGCAATTCCTCACAGCGCCGAGATTATACTTTCGTTGACGACCATCCTGATGACGGCATTAATTATTATCGTTTACAACAATTTGACTGGGACGGACAATCAGCTTTCAGTCCGATTCGCTCTGTTTTGATTGAGCGGAAAGCTTTTTTAGTGTTGCTTTATCCAAATCCGACCAGGAGCAACATCAATCTTCAATTAGATGGAACGCTGGGTAAAATGTACCGAATCAAAATAGTCAATGCGCTGGGACAGCAATTGCCAATAGTTTTGACAGAGATTAACACAGGGCAGACGTATCAGTTGCCCACAGATTCCTGGACGCCAGGTCTGTATTTTCTCCTCATCAGCGATGAAAATGGTCGGATGCTCGAAGTGATTCCTTTCAGCAAAAAGTAAAATCCCGTGTTCTGGGTTGATTTGGCCCAGAGCACGATACATTTAATCATTTACACCCGCCATTGCCGTTCCGGCGATCCAGCCACCCGTCCATGCTGCCTGGAAGTTGAACCCACCAGTAATGGCGTCAATGTTGAGGACTTCGCCTGCAAAAAAAAGTCCGGTAAACAGTTTACTTTCAAACGTTTTAAAATTTACTTCACGTAAATCTACACCCCCGGCGGTGACAAACTCTTCCTTGAATGTGCTCTTCCCATTTACCTGAAATTCGGCAGCGCAAAGCTGCTGTACCAGCGCGTTTAGCTCTTTCTTGCTTACATCTGCCCATTTTTTGTCTTCAGGAATAAGGGCAGCCGTGACCAAACTTTTCCATAACCTTTGGGAAAACCCAAACAATGTGTTGGCATGAACTTGTTTTTTCGGATGCTCCGATTTAAAGGTAATTAGCTCATCCTGAACAGCTTCTGGTTTTTGGTTTAACCAATTTACAACTACAGTGAATTGATATTTCAAATCTGCCAAATCGCGTGCGCCCCACGCCGAAAGTTTTAAAATTGCCGGACCGCTCATGCCCCAGTGCGTGATGAGCAAGGGACCGTTGGCGCTGAGCCTCGTGCCCGGCACCTGCACCGAAGCTTCTGGCACCGAAATGCCCGGCAAGTCGCGGATGCGATTATCTTTGATGTTGAAAGTAAACAACGAAGCAACTGGCTCCACGATCGTGTGACCTATTTCCCTCAGTAGTTGCCAAACGCGCGGATTGCTACCGGAAGCAATTAAGACTTTTTCAGTCAGAAACGTTTTTTCCTCAGACATAATTTTCCAATAACTCATTTTCTGATCAAAAAAAACAGAATCCACTCTAAATGAAGTATAAATTTTTACACCAGCTTTCCTCGCGCTTTCCCACAGGCAATCAACGATCGTCTGCGAGTCATCCGTCACTGGAAACATGCGACCATCGTCTTCAATTTTCAGTTTTACGCCGCGTTTTTCAAACCAATCTACGGTATCGCCGCAAGCAAAGCGATGAAACGGTCCAAGCAGTTCGCGCTCACCGCGAGGATAATGCTTTACTAATTCTGCCGGCGACCAGCAGGCGTGGGTCACATTGCAGCGCCCTCCGCCTGAAATTTTTACTTTTTCCAG
>CAZQTF010000074.1:0-1826 GCA_964596135.1 uncultured Saprospiraceae bacterium
TGCCGGATAAACGACCATCATAGTAGGTAGTAGTTATAGACTTCAAACTTGGTGTGCCTGTGGTGTAGAGTCCATTGAGCGCATCGGCACTTACAACGGTGCCTGGAGTCCGGCCTTTTTTGGCTTCGTTGGTCAGGTTTTCCAGTTGAGTGCGCACAGCTGATTGAGTCGTGGTGTTGGCAGCAAAGTTCGTGCCATCGTACTGCGCAGGGAGGACAAGTTGATCTTTTTCATTGTCTTCACATGCTACAAAAACAAATGATATTATGACCAGTAAAATAAGGGATTTTGTAAATGCCTTCATTTCGCAGAGAATTTTTTTGGTTTTTAACAAAATTTAATTTAGACTAATTCAAAATACGCTGCGAAAATACCCTGTTTTAAGTTAAACTTCTACCTGGTAAGTCAAGTTGACCAATTTTTGCCCTGCATTAGGTAGGGATACCATACCTAATTTCGGTTAGGGTGTAACCAACAGTTTGTTCTTATTTTTAATCGATTGAAAACCAGTTATTTTTAAGACAGTGAAATAACAAGGCACTTTTAACAGAATAATTGCTCGATTTTTGCAGCTAAAGCCTTGGCGTGCCCCAGCTTCGACTCGAAGGACCAGCCAGCGATGTGCGGCGAAAGCACCACATTATCGGCGTTTTTGAGATATTGGAATGGCTCGGGCAATTGATCGAATTTTAAAAAATTAAAAGACGTTTCTTCATATTCCAGCACATCGAGCGCGGCGCCGAGGACTTTACCCGTTTTTAAATGCTTCACCAGATCAGCCGTATTCAGTACCAAGCCACGCGCGGTATTCACTAAAAAGATTGGTTTTTGAAAACGACCCAAAAATGCGTCATTAATAAAATAATGATTATCAGTAGAATATGGAATATGCAAACTAACGATATCGCTTTCATGAAAGATCGTTTCCAGGTTCGTTTCCTCGGCATTGCCATCGGCGTAATTGGTTTTGAATTTGTCATAGGCAATCACCTTCGCTTCAAAACCTTTCAATCGTTGCGCAAAAGCACTGCCCATGTTGCCATAACCAATGATGCCAACGGTTTTACCCTTGATTTCGGTAGCGCGATTGCCTTCGCGCGTCCACTGTCCGCTGCGTACTTGCCGGTCGGCGCGGGCGAGGTTATTCATCAGCGTCAGTAGCAAGCCCAGCGCGTGTTCCGCTACGGTATCACGGCTGCCTTCGGGTGACGTAAGTACCTGAATGCCTTTGCTTTCGGCATAAGCCACATCAATGTGCTCCACGCCTACCCCTTCGCGGGCAATAAATTTCAGGTGGCTGCCCCGGTCAATGAACGCTTGGTCGGCACTGAAGCGGCTGCGCATCACCACGCCAAAACAGTCGGGCAACATCTGCCAGATTTCATCCTTGGTAGCCTTGTAAAAACGCAGCAATTCAAACCCAAGCGCGGTAAGCCGGTCTTCGAGGAGAGCATGCGGCTGGTCTATCAGGAGGATTTTATACATACGAATCATGTTTTAGATATAACGGAAAACAGTTAAAAAAAGATTCTATCTGAATGGACGCAGAGATAATCCCCCCAGGTGGACTTGCCGCCTTCAAAAAAGCCTTTTACATTGCGTTATCATTTCTCAAACCAAATGAAATTTTCCATAAAATCAATCCGATCGCAGTCCCTGGGCACCATTCAGCGAGCATATCGGTTTGTACAAATTTCACAACCAAAGATAATCAAGATATTATTGAAGTACTGGAATCGCAGTGCTTGCTATTCCCGGGCTGGTGCAAAGCTGCGCCACCTATCCGAAAATCACTTTTTCCAATGTAAATATTGCAATTATCGGTG
>CAZQTF010000074.1:1926-16173 GCA_964596135.1 uncultured Saprospiraceae bacterium
GGCATCGGGACGACGCGCAGCAGAGCATATTTTGACCAAAATGAAGCCGAAAAAAGGCTTTTTCTCTTCAATTTCGGGGTAAATAATATTTTGTCGAATGATTCGGCGATTGGTCGAAACGCAGATTGCTTTTTTGCAAAAATCAAATGCCTTTTCTCTCCAAATATTCTTCGCTTAAGAATAAAAGAATTTTTAAATCAACGCTTTTCCTTGTAATTTATCAGAATTAAATTTTAGAATCTCAAATTTTCCCAAACTGCAGGTCAGGCTTGTTCAACTTTTTTTCAAAAATTCTTAAACACTTCGCTTAGTTCGGTTGTTGCAGAACCAATAAAAACAAATTAAATTTGCCTAGCCAAATTAGATGTCAGATATCCGGACAGAGATTTCAGAACTCTTCTTTTCGTTGAATTCCGACTTCTCACTCCTGATCTCTCATGGCTCAAAAAAACAAACAGACAGGATGCAAAAAGAAGAGATGTCTCCTTTGGAATTGTTGAGACAAAAAGTGGAAGAAATCGGCGTAGCATTTGACAAGACGGGGATGGCGCCAATCATTGGGCGGGTGTTGGGATTGTTGCTACTGGCGGATCCGCCACACCAAACTTTCTATGCCATACAGGAATTTTTAGGCGCCAGCAAAAGTTCGATCAGTCACGCGCTCAACCTGCTGATGTCGAAAGGAATTGTCGAATATGTGACCTTCAGCGGCGACCGCAAACGTTATTTCAAGCTCAATGCAGAAAATTGGCTGGAGCAAACGAAATGCAAAATGGCGGATTTTTCAGAGTTGGATCGGGTATTATTGGAGGCACTCAACATGCGCGACCCCCACAAGCATCGCGAATTTAATGCCGGATTGCGAAAAATGTTCGGCTTTCATTTATTCATGGCGCAAGAAATGCCCAAACTTTTTGAAAAATGGGAACGTATGCAGGCAGAGCAATACGCCGAGTCTGCCAAAGACGATTAAACTTCGACGGAACAAAGAAAATTTCGGACAAAACACCCAGTAAATACAGAACTAAAAAAACAGAAGGTTTGTTTTTTGAAAAATCCATTGACCAAATGTTCAATCATAAATCAAAACGACAAAAATTCTAAAATCACTCGTTCTTATGAAGAATTTCCGATTATTATTTGGCTTCGCCTTGCTGTTTAGCATAATCGCAGGTAAAGCACAGGAATCTCCCAAGCCCATGAGTCTCAAAGACTGTACGGCATTTGCCATTGAAAACAGTCCGCAGGTTCAAACCGCGTTACTGGAGATTACCAAAAACGACTACAAAGTAAAAGAGGTGCTCAGCACCGGTTTGCCGCAAGTAAATCTCAGCGGAAACTACACGTACAATGTGGAACTGCCAACGCAATTGATTCCCGGCGAGTTTTTCGGCGCGCCTGGCGAATTGGTGCAAGTGCAGTTTGGTACCAAGATGAACACGACGTTTAGCGGCGAGATCAACCAGTTGGTGTTTAATAAAACTTTCTTTCTGGGACTAGACGCTACCCGCAAGCTGAGAAAGCTTTACACCCTGCAAGTGGAGAAAACGAAAGAAGACATCGCCTACAACATCGCGCAACTGTACTTTTCCATTCAGGTGACGCAGAAGCAACGCGACATTCTGCAAGCCAATCTCGATCAGGTGAAAAGCCTCCTGCAATTGACTGAAAAACAATTTCAAAACGGTTTTGCCAAACAAATTGATGTCGATCAACTACGCGTCAACCGGATCAATCTGGAAAATCAGATCGTCAACCTGGAGCTTCAAGTGGCACAATTCAAGCAAACGCTTAAGTTTTACATGGCAATGCCGCTGGACAAGCCAATTGCGCTGACCGATACACTGAACGAAACCGCTTACTCCATCCCGGGTGTACAAATGTTTTCGGCTGATTTTTCGCAGAAAACCGATTTTGCGATCCTTGATGTGCAAGGAGAACTCAATGCCCTGAATGAGGAGCAATACAAAGCGGGCTATTGGCCTACGCTCAATGCTTTTGCCAACTACAACTACCAGGGGCAAGGCGATCAATTCAGTGAATTGCAGTGGTTTGATTTTGGGGCAATCGGCTTAAGCCTGAATATTCCGATATTTGACGGCTTCCGCAAAAAAGCCCAAATCCAACAGGCACAAGTAGATCAATTGCAATTGGCAGAAACCCGCCGATTGACGACTCAATCCCTTCAATTGGCTTACAATCAGGGACTTCAACAACTGCAAATCAATATCAACAACCTTCGGGCGCTGGACGAAAACCGCAAAGTGGCGGAAGATGTCTATCGCATCGCACAAAACCGCTTCAAAGAAGGCATTGCCCCGATTGTGGAAGTTTTGCAGGCAGAAACATCCATGCGCGAAGCACAAACGAATTATTTGACGACTCTTTTGCAAGTAAAACTGGCAGAAATCGAAATCCTGAATTCCAAAGGAACGCTTTTGAACACTATTTTAAAATAACACCGTGTTTTGATGTTGAAGTGTTTATATATTAATGTTATTTAGTATAAAAAACACTTTTCCCACAGGGATGGCTATGCCCAACACATTAACACTTTAATAAAAAAAAAATGAAAACCAGACGCATCATCAGTATCACCCTCACTCTTCTGGCATTAATCGCTGCCGCAGTTGCGATCAGTTGGCGCTTATCGGAAAACAAAGAAACCATGCAGGCAAAATCGGAACTCACCCAACAACGCAGCTCCGTAGTTCCGGTGACAACCGCTAAAGTTGCCAAAGAGACTTTCAGCAGCGAGTTCACGGTGAATGGTACATTCCAGCCATCGAAGGAACTGACGATCATTTCGGATGTCAACGGTCGGATCACCAGTTTGAAAATTGACGAAGGCTCTTTTGTCAAAAAAGACCAGTTGATTCTGACGGTTGACAACAAACTGCTTGATAATCAGAAGAAAACATTGCAATTGAACCTCGAAAAAGCCGAGAAAGACCTGAAGCGTATGTCCAA
Source organism: uncultured Saprospiraceae bacterium (assembly GCA_964596135.1). GTDB lineage: Bacteria > Bacteroidota > Bacteroidia > Chitinophagales > Saprospiraceae > JADJNW01. The sequence goes on from CAZQTF010000074.1 coordinate 4,897, forward strand.
TCTGCTAAAAGACGGCGGCGTGACTGAAGCACAATACGAAGAAGCTAAGCTCGGCGTGGAAAGCCTGAAAATTCAGATCGAATCGTTGCAAAAGCAAATCAACGACACGTACATGAAATCACCATTGGCAGGCACCGTCAACCGGATGAACGTGGAGGAAGGCGCTTACCTGGCGCCGGGGGCGCCTGTGGCAAATGTTGTTAGTATCAATCCGATTGAGTTGGAGGTGTATCTCACAGAAGATCAGGTTGTTACCATAAAGACCGGGCAAAAGGTCAATCTGACGGTTGATGTATTGCCGGGCAAAACATTCTCCGGAACAGTCACTTTTATTGATGTAAAAGCCGATGCAACCAAGCGTTTTCCAGTGAAGATTTCATTGCCGAACAGCAGCACGATCAAAGCCGGTATGAATGGTCGAGCTACTTTTAGTGCCGGGCAGCCGGTTGCTGCATTGGTCGTACCTCGCGAAGCCTTTGTCGGCAGCATTTCCAGCCAGCAGGTCTATGTTCTGGAAAACGGAAGAGCAAAACAGCGCAAAGTAGAAGCAGGAACGCTCTTTGGCAATAAAGTAGCCATTTTGAGTGGTTTGTCGGAAGGCGAAACCGTCATTATTTCCGGTCAGATCAATTTACAGGACGACTCGGAGGTGAAAGTTATTCAGTAATTTGTTCATGTGCCGCTCGACTGATGCGCTGATCATCTTTAAAATCAGCCCATTGGCAGATTGGCAAATCAACACATCAAAAAAATGATAAAACTATCAATAGACCGCCCGTCTTTGCTGGTCGTTGTATTCTCTGCGCTTACGCTGCTCGGTTTGTTCAGCTATACGCAGTTGAGCTATGAATTGATCCCGAAATTTTCCGCGCCGGTGCTGACGATTTCTACCTTGTATCCGGGGGCGTCGCCGGCGGAAGTGGAAAACTCTGTCACCCGCAAGATTGAAGATGCTATTTCGGGGTTGGAAAAGATCACGGACATTAACTCAACTTCGCTGGAAAGTTATTCCATTGTGATCGTCCAATTCAAAGACAATGTCAACATTGACGTGGCTTTGCAGGATGCTCAGCGAAAACTCGACCAGATACAAAATACGCTACCGGATGACGCCGATATACCGGTCATTTCCAAATTTTCTTCGGACGACTTCCCGATCATGAGCGTAGGGGCTACTTCTACCCTGCCGGCTACAAAATTTTTCGATCTGATGGACGATCAGATCACGCCGGCGTTGTCGCAGTTGGAAGGGGTGGCGCAGGTTAAACTGATCGGCGGCGTAGAACGCGAAATTCGCATTAGCGTAAAAAAAGATAAACTGGAGCAATACGGTCTTTCCATTTTACAGGTTACACAAGCCGTTCAGCAGGCAAACCTCGATTTCCCGACCGGCAAAGTGAAAGACAGTGAAGAGCAAACGCTCATCCGTTTGGCAGGAAAGCTCAAATCGGTGGACGAAATACGCAATCTCGCCATAGCTACCAATGCTGCCGGCGCACCGATCAAACTCTCCGAAATCGCAGAAGTAACGGATACGGAAAAAGAAATCACCACCCTCAACCGCGTGGATGGTACACCTTCCATCGGTCTGCAGATTTTGAAACAAACCGATGCCAATGCAGTGGCGGTGAGCCAACTGGTGCGCGAAGAATTTAAGAAACTGGAGGAACAGTACCAGGCGGAAGCGCTGCAGTTCAAAGTCGCCGCCGACTCTTCCGATTTTACGCTGGAAGCCGTAGATGCCGTGACGCACGATATTATCCTGGCAATCCTGCTGGTGGCTGCAGTGATGCTGCTGTTCCTGCACAGTTTGCGCAATGCCTTGATCGTGCTGGTGTCCATTCCGGTGTCGTTGGTCACTACCTTCATTGGGATGTACGCGCTGGATTACACGTTCAACCTGATGACGCTGCTGGCAATGTCGCTGGTAATCGGTATTCTGGTAGACGACTCCATTGTGGTGCTGGAAAACATCTATCGCCACCTCGAAATGGGCAAGAAAAGCCGCCAGGCAGCCCTCGACGGTAGTAAAGAAATCTTTTTGGCTGCGTTGTCCATTACAATGGTAATCGTAGTAGTGTTTTTGCCGCTGTCGGTGCTCACGGGCATTGTGGGCAACATCATGCGTTCCTTTGCGATGGTGGTCGTGATTTCTACCCTACTGAGCTTATTGGTGTCTTATACCATTACGCCATCGCTGGCGTCGAGATTCTCAAAACTACAACATTGGGACAAAAGATCATTGGCAGGTATCATTTTCGGTGGGTTTGAACGCGGTCTGAATCGCCTTACCAATCGCTATCTCGGGATGCTACAGTGGTCGCTTCGCCACAAGGCAATCGTACTGATCACCACAGTCGTACTATTTTTCAGCTCGTTTTATTTGATCATCGGAGGCTATATCGGTAGCGAATTTATCACCAGCAGTGATCAGGGCGAGTTCATCGTGCAATTGGAGTTGCCAAAAGATGCAACCGTAGAAGAAACCAATTATACCACTCAAAAAGTGGAAGAATACCTGTTTAGCCAGTCTGAAGTAACAGGTGTTTTTACAACGGTAGGTTCCAATTCGGGTCAATTTGGTGGTCAAAACAGTTCCAACCTTGCCGAAATGCAGATCAAACTGGTAGATAAAGATCAACGCGGGGTTTCTACACCGGTGTACGCTTGGCAAACCAAAAATGCGCTGGAACAGCTCCTTCCGGGCGTGGAAGTTTCTGCGGCTGAGGTCGGTTTTGTGGGCGGTGGTGCCAACGAAGCACCGATCCAGGTAATCATCAGCAGTGTGGACCTTGGTCAGGCAATGGAATACGCCGATCGCCTGCTGGAAAAAACCAAAACCATTAAAGGTACGCTCGAACCGGAATTGACGGTAGAAGACGGAAACCCGGAAATCAGCGTGCAAGTAGATCGCTTGCGCATGGCAGAACTGGGATTGAACATGGCATCGGTGGGTGCGACCCTGCAAATGGCGTTCAACGGCAACACCGATGCAAAATTCAAGGATGGCAACAACGAATATGATATCAATGTAGTGCTTGACCAGTTTGACCGCCAAAGCGCCACGGATGTTGCCAACATCACGATCATGAACAATCGCGGACAGTTGATCAAACTGGAACAATTTGCAGCGATCACGCCAACGGTAGGCCCGTCGAGACTGGAACGCTCCGATCGCAATCCATCTGTACGATTGACCTCCAAAGTGCTGGGGGTGCCCTCTGGTAATATTGGTGCCGAGATGCAAGCCTGGGTCGCCGAGAACCCACCGCCTGCTGGTGTGTCCATCAAATATGACGGTGACCTGAAGAACCAAGCGGAGGGTTTTGGCAGTCTGGGTACCGCTTTGCTGGCGGGTATCATCTTCATGTACCTCATCATGGTAGCGCTATTCGACTCTTACTTGTATCCGGTAGTGGTATTGCTCTCGCTGCCGGTGGCTATGGTGGGCGCTTTGCTGGCATTGGCACTGGCACCAAGTACGCTGAGTATTTTCACCATTTTGGGTATCATCATGTTGATGGGTTTGGTAGCGAAAAACGCTATTCTGTTGGTGGACTTTGCCAACCAGGCTAAAGCGGAAGGGCACAATACCGTTGAAGCCTTGTTGCAGGCTGGTCAGGAGCGTTTGCGTCCAATTCTGATGACCACCATGGCGCTGGTAATTGGTATGGCGCCAATTGCACTGGCAGAAGGCGCCGCTTCTGAGTGGAAAAATGGCTTGGGCTGGGTGCTTATCGGCGGTCTTACCAGTTCGATGTTCCTCACCTTGCTTGTCGTGCCGGTGGGCTATCAGATCACGGATAATATGGTGGCATTTTTCGGTCGTCTTTTCCGCGGAAAAAGAAAACAAACCAAAGAGGCGAAAGAAGAAATGTCTTCCAATCATCAACCCAAACACAAAGAGCAAGAAGCAGAAGTATAAGCAGTGAATGCACGGAATATTGGAGTATTGGAACGCTGATTTTTTAAATACCTGTTCCGATACTCCGATTTTTCGGAAAGGGTATACTATCCGCATTTTTCAATACAATTTGGCAGCGCCGTCCGCCCATGGGTTGGTTCGGCGCTTTTTTTATTTCTTTTTTGTTCAATCACAAAAATTCTTTTATTTTAATAGCCCAAAAAACAAAGTCATGCCAGAAACCACCAGCATAGTCGGTACGATGCTGCTCATTTTTACCGGGCTCGTTTCCTACAAGGGATTTCGGGATACCAAATTTTTTGAAGATTACCTCTTCGAAGTAGATAAAATATTGATTGATAAGGAGTACAAGCGCCTGATTACATCAAGTTTTTTACACGCCAACTGGCTGCATTTTGGATTGAATATGGCGGCATTGTTGTCTTTCAGTTTTTTTCTGGAGTTGGTGTATGGGGAAATGAATCTGCTCTTATTGTATTTTGCAAGTATGGTTGGTGGCGACCTGCTTGCCTTGTATATTCATCGCAACCATGGCGATTATCGGGCAGTTGGCGCTTCCGGCGCGATCAGCGGAGTGATTTTTTCTTCTGTGGTGCTTGATCCGGGCGGCGAGATCTCGTTTATGTTTTTACCGGGCATCAAAAGCTGGATTTTCGGGCTTTTATTTATCATCATTTCTATTTTTGGCATCAAAAAACAAGCGGATAATATCGGACACGAAGCCCACCTGGGCGGCGCCATCACGGGTGTATTGCTTACTCCGCTTATCGCTCCTGCTTCCATCCAAATCCAATGGTGGGTAGTAGCGGCGATCCTCGTTCCAACGATTGCCTTTCTGATACTGATTGTACGCAACCCGGCAGTACTGATGCTTGACAACTACTGGGGAGAAAATGTGCACGCCATCAAAAATATGCGCCTCAAAAAAAGTGAACCTTCTAAAAGTAAAGAACAGGAAATCAATGATTTATTGGATAAAATCCGAAAAAATGGCGTGGAAAGCCTAAGCAAACAGGAAAAAGCGCGGCTGGATGAACTGACAAAAAAGCTGTAGGAAAACAGAGCTTGCATTTAAAAAACGCTTCGATTTTATTACCTTTTTATCATAGTTTGTATTATAAAATAAATAAGAAAGCGCCACATTACAAGGGCAGCGCTTCCATCATTTCGCAATCACTATTTCATTTCCATTTCTTAGAGGTCTGGCTGCGGCGTGGTGCGCAGGTACGGCTTGATTTTATTCACGCCTTTCGGAAATTTCTCAGCGGCTACTTCGTCAGAAACGGACGGGAGTACCACTACATCATCGCCCTGCTCCCAGTCCACCGGCGTGGCTACGCTATAATGATCGGTCAATTGCAGGGAATCAATCACCCGAAGAATTTCATGAAAATTACGCCCGGTTGACGGAGGATAAGTCATGGTCAGGCGCACTTTTTTGTTCGGATCAATCACAAATACCGTGCGCACGGTTACTTTTTCGGTTGCGTTTGGATGGATCATGTCATATAATTCCGCCACTTTGCGGTTTTCGTCGGCAATAATGGGAAAATTCATGGTCACATGCTGGGTTTCTTCTATATCTTTTACCCATTCGTGGTGCGACGGCAGCGGATCCACGCTCAGCGCGATCACCTTTACATTGCGCTGAGCAAATTCTTCTTTCAGGGCAGCGGTACGCCCCAATTCAGTGGTACACACTGGTGTAAAATCTGCCGGATGCGAATATAATACGCCCCAGCTATTGCCGAGGTATTCGTAGAAATCTATTTCACCCTCTGTGGTTTGAGCTTTAAAATTTGGTGCAATGTCTCCTAATTTCAGTGACATAATTAGATGATTTTAAGGTTATGGAATAGTTGATGATTAATAATTTCCAGAAGCTTCAAACATTAAAATTTTTCTGTTCCGGGTAATGCGACTTTTAGTTTGGCAATGTGCCCATGCAATTTCTTTTTAAAGACGCCGTTCTGCCACGGTCCATTGAGCAAAAGTCCAACCAATTTTTCGATCGCCGGGCTCTCGACCAAAAAACCATCATGACCATAATGGCTGTCAATAATTTCCAGCCGGGCATTAGGAATATGCATGGCAATGCGCTCCTGTTCTTCGATCGGAAACAACACATCGGTGTGAATGCCAATGACCAAAGTTTTAGCCCGAATTTGCTGCAACGCCGCTTCTACGCCACCCCGGCCCCGCCCAATATTGTGGCTGTCCATCGCTTTACTTAAAATTAGATATGATAAAACATTAAATCGCTTATGCAGCTTCAACCCCTGATAACGCTGGTAAGAAGCAGCTCGGAAATCGTCAATTTTCTCATCGGTTTGCTCCATTTGAGTTTTATGATACGTTTGATAATGCCGGTACGACAACATAGCAATGGCGCGCGCCGCCTCGATACCTCGTTTGCCGGCTTCGGGCGTATCATCGAAAATCGTTGGGTCGGCTTCAATTGCCATGCGCTGTGCTTCATTAAATGCAATGCCCCAGGGCGAATGCTGTGCGTTGGTTGCCAGCAAAACGAGATTTTCAAACAAGTCAGGATCAGCAATTGCCCACTCTTGCACCTGCTGCCCACCCATCGAGCCACCAATGCCCAATTTTATTTTGGTAATACCCAAATGCTGCTGCAACAAACGATGCGCCGCGACTATATCCCGAATGGTAATCAACGGGAACTCTTTGCCATAAGGTTTACCGGTAACAGGATTGATGCTGGTGGGTCCGGTAGTGCCATAGCAGGAACCCAGATTATTGGCGCAAACGATAAAATATTGCTTCGGATCGAAAAGTTTGCCCTCTCCTACCAACCCGTTCCACCAATCGGCAGCATCCGAATTGGCGGTCAAAGCATGACAAATCCAGATAACGTTGTCCTGCGCTGCATTAAGCTTACCGTAAGTATGATAAGCAATCGTAAGCTCAGACAGTTGTGCGCCGCTCTCCAAGAAAAAAGGAGCTGTATATTTGTATTGTTTCACAAGAAATAAATATTTTATGATAAATGTAGTGATACTATGCTTTCACAAAAGCTCGCTTTATCATAATACCACTACATTATTATATTTCCTAAACCAATTCCGGTTCTGTTACAGGCACTTTCGCGAAAGCCTGCTCCAGATCGGCCCTAATGTCGTCAATATGTTCGATTCCCACAGAAAGACGCAGCAAAGTTGGTGTAACGCCGGCGGCTAATTGCTCGGCTTCGCTCAACTGCTGGTGCGTGGTCGCCGAAGGCTGGATGATCAGCGTTTTTGCATCGCCCACATTAGCTAAATGGCTCACCAATTTTAGACTATCCACAAATTTGGTCGCATTTTCCTTGCTACCTTTGATGTTGAACGACAACACCGCGCCGAAGCCATGCCTGAGATATTTCTTTGCCAACAGGTGATACGGATTGCTGGGCAACCCCGGATAGTTTACGCTTTCCACTTTGGGATGAACTTCCAACCATTTTGCCAGCTCCAGGGCGTTGTCCACCGCGCGTTGTACCCGCAGCGACAGCGTTTCCAGCCCCTGTAGCAGCAGGAAAGAGTTGAACGGGCTCAGCGCCGGACCAAAGTCGCGCAAACCTTCCACCCGGGCCCGAATGATAAACGCAATGTTGCCAAATGGACCATTCGTGCCAAATACTTCCCAGAAAACCAAGCCGTGGTAGCCTTCTGATGGCTCTGTAAATTGAGGGAATTTACCGTTGCCCCAATTGAAGTTGCCTCCATCCACGATCACGCCGCCGATGGATGTACCGTGCCCACCGATCCACTTGGTCGCTGATTGCACCACCACATTTGCGCCGTGTTCCAGCGGGCGAAACAAATACCCCGCTGCGCCAAACGTATTATCTACGATTAATGGAATATCATATTTTTTCGCAACGTCTGCAATCGCCTCAAAATCAGGAATATTAAAGCTCGGATTACCGATGGTTTCTAAATAAATCGCTTTCGTATTCTTATCAATCAGATTTTCATAATGCTCCGCTTGCTCTCCCGCCGTAAAACGCACTTCAATGCCCAAGCGCTTAAACGCTACCTTAAACTGATTGTAAGTACCGCCATAAAGATTGGCAGTCGTTACAAAATTATCACCAGCTTGCAGAATATTATTTAATGCAATAAACTGCGCTGCCTGCCCCGAGCCTACTGCCAGCGCCGCCACCCCGCCTTCGAGCGCCGCTACGCGCTTTTCGAATACATCGGTTGTCGGATTCATAATGCGGGTATAGATATTGCCGAATTGCTTGAGCGCAAAGAGATTCGCACCGTGCTCGGAGTTTTCAAATGTATAGGACGTTGTCTGGTAAATCGGCACAGCGCGGGAGCGGGTTGTAGATTCCACTTCCTCCTGACCGGCGTGCAATTGTAATGTTTCAAATTTCAGATTGTTAGACATGTTTTAAAATTTTATTAGTAAAATAAAAATTTATTTGCGCCTCATGAGCAGTCGAGAGCATTAGCAGAACCAAGGGCGCCAGTCACCGAAGGCGACAAGCAACAATAGCCATACTAAGATGCCTCCGAGACAATCAGCAACAACACATAGATGAATTCATCATGCCAGAACCGGCGATGATACAGGAATCTTTGCGAAGAGTAGTTGAATCAAAACGGAAGTTGAAAATTAAAACAGCCATGTGGTTTGTGATTTTATATTTCCAAATAAATTTGGCGGGATTTGGCACCGTTTGTCATCGGGCATTTGCCATTTATTGCTAACCAAGGTTAATAATAAATTTTCAATGGTCAATGATCAAGGTTGCCAGGGTTTCACAGAGCCCGTCTCTCCACCCTTCGATATAAAATCAATCTTTCAAAGAAGAATTGGATTGATAATACAAAGGTATTGGCTGTTTGCTAAAAAAACAAACAAGCTTTCTTCATATTTTCATATGTATGGCAGAAATCACCGGTTATTTTATCATTTCCGCAATGGATTTGGTTATCCGTTTTTAAAATTAAATTTTTTGAAAAAGCTTTTTTTTGTTTTTATAATTGTCTTTTTGTATGCTTATTATACAATAATTTCATTTTTCGACAAGCAATTTTTTTTGCATACAAGCTCATAAAATTTTGTTAAAAATTTCAGCACAACCCAAAATACCACTTTGGGGTTTCCTTCATGAATGTAATATCATTCCGAAAATTGGAGCGATACAAGAAAATTGACGACAAACAAATATACTAAATATATATTCGTATGAAAATTGAAATCAAGCGTTTGGATAAAGCTTTTCATTTGCAAGCCACCAACGAAAACGGCAATACCATAGAAGCAGACGGTGCGGAAAACATCGGCGGCAGCGGCAAAGGTATGCGCCCCATGCAGATGCTCCTGTCGAGCCTCGGCGCGTGTAGCGCCATTGACGTAATTCACTTCCTGCATAAACAACGCCAGCCACTGGACGACATCCGCGTGGCGCTCACAGGCGAGCGCGACCCCGATCATGTGCCTTCTTTATTCACCAGCGTACATGTGCATTTTGAGTTGTTCGGCAATCTGGACGCCAAAAGGGCGGAAAGAGCAGTTGCCCTTTCGATGGACAAATACTGCTCGGTGGCGCGCATCCTGGAAAAAACCGCCAATATTACCTGGGATGTAACCATTCACCCCAATTTATAATTAACAATCTTTTTTTATTAAAAAATAAAAACTACTAAATCAACTGTAAATAACACCAATTTTTAAAACTGGAATGACAAATACTCAAAAAGCGGAACCTTCGTTCTTTATGCAATATATCATTAAAGCCCGAAGCATGAAAAAGTTCTTGTTGTTCCTCTTCCTGTCGGCGACAGTGGCGCTCAACTACGCCGCCCTTGACGACATCACCACTGGTAGTGAACCAAATTTTTATGCCGAGTACGCTGTCATTATTGGCAGTGCGGCAATCTGGATCTTGCTGATTCGCAAAAATCGACGGCAGGCGCCCGTTCGGTGAACTATCGGCGGATTCGGGTGTATTTTAAAAAAAGTATTCCAAAGCGCCACAAAAAACTAAAAGTCTGGCGAATTTTAATGGAAGATTTTAATAGTCATGGCAAAACGCATTCGATTGGCACTTGACTGGACCCCGAACACAATTCATACGGGATTTTACGTAGCCGCCTACAAAGGTTTCTACGATGAGATGGGACTGGATGTCGAATTTGTGCTACCCGATTCGGATGACTACGCGGTATCTCCCGCCAAAAAAGTCGAGCTTAACCTGGCGGATCTGGCGATCGTCCCTTCCGAGAGTGTGATTAGTTTTCAAATCAAAGCGACTCCCGTACCGCTGATAGCTATTGCGACCGTGCTGGCAAAAGACGCGAGTGCAATCGTCACCTTGCGCCGCAGCGGCATTGAGTATCCGGGGCAACTTGACGGAAAGACTTATGCTTCTTACAAAGCTCGTTTTGAAGACCATATCGTTCGTCAATTGATCCGCAACGATGGCGGACAAGGCGAGTTGAATGTCATTTATCCTGAAAAACCGGGCATTTGGAACACATTGCTGACCGGCAAGGCCGATGCCACCTGGATTTTCCTGCCCTGGGAAGGAGTGGAAGCACGGTTGAAAGGCGTAGAACTGAATGTTTTTCAGTTGGGTGATTATGGAATCCCCTACGGATACAGCCCTGTTATTGCGGGGCATGCAGATTTTATCAAAAAAAAGAAAGTGCGCAAATTTTTAAAAGCTACCGCCAAGGGCTTTCTTTTTACCAAAAATAATCCGCTGGAAGCCGCGGAAATACTGATGCAAGCCGCTCAGCACCCTAGCCTCGGCAACCACGCTTTGGTAGAGCAAAGCCAGGTTTTTATTGCTCAATATTATTTCGCTGAAAATGGCAACTGGGGAATCATGCAGAATAAAGTGTGGAATGATTTTGTAACATGGCTGGTTCAACAGCAGATCGTGACTACTGAGAAAGGAGATGTAATAACTTCGCTCGATCCCTACCGATTTTTTACCAATGACATACTGGAAAACTAACTGACCTGTTCGATAATGTTGATCAGGTCTTCACAAGCAAAGGGCTTGGTTAGATAAGCGGCAGCGCCAGACATTTTGCCTTTTTGAATATCCGACTTTTGGGCGGAAGCTGAAATAAAAATAAATGGAATTGTCGAAGTTTCACCATTGGAACGCAATACACTCAATAATTCGAAGCCATCCATTTTAGGCATTTTAATATCGCAGATGATCACATCAGGAAGATGTTGCAGCGCAAGAAAAAGCCCTTCCGCGCCATCCTGGGCGGCAATAATGTTGTAATTGCGCAGTTCCAGCAGTTCTGCTACATTTTCCCGAATCTCATCGGTGTCTTCGATCAGCAGGATTTTTTTCATATTTCATAAAAAAT
>CAZQTF010000075.1:0-16172 GCA_964596135.1 uncultured Saprospiraceae bacterium
CGATCGGGAGTGGGCATTCAAAATAGATAGCGTGTTACGCCGAAATAACTTAGAAATCGAAATTTGTTACTGCTCAGGGTACATGAATTGCTGGATCTGCCAAGGCACCAACAATGAGCCGGTAAAAAAATGTACCCAAAAGAAGACCATCCACTTCTAAAAAGCTATGCTGCCCAAAAGAATAGGCAGCATAAACTTTTTAAGGACGGACAACGCTGCTCGCTTTATTCAAACGACGGGTTGTAACAACCTTGTTTTTTGCATCCAAAAATTGCACGAGATACAAGCCCGTTGGCAGATCGGCCACATTATAGCGCTGCTGTTTTTCTACCTGGAACGTTTGTACCCGTTGTCCCACCAGGTTGTAAATACTGATCGTACGAGCCGCTCCTTTTTCTGCCGACTCATCGTCCAATGAGAAGAAATCCGAAACGGGATTGGGATAAATCCGATAATCCACTTTAATTGGCTCTTCCAATTGCTGAAGCGACTGAGTTGCATAAGAAGTCGGGTAGTGATGCTGCGTACCAGAACCCGGCTCACATCCCTCGGAAGGCGGGCGCGACGACTGTGCAAGCACAACGATGGCAAGTGAAGCAAACAAGGCAATGAGTAATGCTCTCTTCATAAGCACATGATTTGTCGCAATTTAGCAAAAATGAATGGCAAATGCAATTACCAATATATCAAATTTTTCTTCAGAGAGGCTCCTTTAAAAATCCCTTAAGTGCCTCAAGCCCCAAAAACCATTCGCCATTTTTCGCCGACTCCGCTTTTTCCGTTAAATTTGCCTGCGATTTGACTGAAAATCATCACCTTTGCAAACGTTCTGCGGATGCGAACGTTGCCATGAATGTTTGTTTCATAAGGCGATCGTCAACTTTAGCGTCCCTTAGGGTCAGCAGCATTCATAGCAGCAACAAGATCCAAAGAACGAAATCACAGCATCCAAAAGTAAGTATCCCTTAGGAAACTGCGCATGAAAATCAAAGTAGGTATATTTTTTGGCGGTCCTTCGCGCGAGCGGGAAATCTCTTTCGCCGGTGGGCGAACGGTTTACGATAATCTGAATAAGACACTTTTCGAGCCGATCCCCATTTTTGTGGATAGCCACCGCAACTTCATATTATTAGACTGGAAAAACATTTACAAAGGCAGCATTCGGGATTTCTACCCTCCGGTAGAATTCCTACCGCCCACGCCGCACGAATTTCAGGTGTATCTTGAAAGCCTTGGGCAAATTTCCCCTGCCGATCAGGATGCCATTCTTGCCAAAGTCGGCGAAAAAATTGCGCTGGCAGACCTTCCGCAGTACATTAGCATCGCTTTTCTGGCGTTACACGGCGAATACGGCGAGGATGGGCAAATCCAACAGCAATTAGACGATCTCCACATCCCGTACACCGGCAGTGGCGTGCGTCCCAGCCAGATCGGCATGGACAAGGTACTCCAAAAACACCTCATGGCGGAACTCGGTTTTGCCTGTCCCAATATTCTGACCCTCAACCGCAGCGCCTGGCTCAGTGGTCATGTAGCAGATTGGTACCAAAATTCTATTGACACCGTCGGTTTTCCAATGGTGATCCGCCCGGCGAATCAAGGCTCGTCCATCGGGGTTTCTATCATTGACGAAGAAAGTGGGTTGGAGGGCTTCGAAGAAGCGGTCAACCGTGCCTTTTTCCGGGAAATTATTACCTTAGAACGCTGGCAAAAAAGCAGTGATTATGAGCGCACCGACTACGTGCGCCTGCTTACCGACATCCGTGACGGGCTGGGCTTCCCGATGGATGTAATGTTTAAGGATGAAAAAAATACTTTCTACCATCCCGAAGAACTGCTCCGCTACCTGAACGAAAAAGCTGTAAATGCCGATGCCGAGCCCGCCTTCTTTGTGCTCGAAGGGCATTTCTCAGAGCGGCAGGTAATCGTGGAGGAATTTATCCGGGGCAAGGAATTTTCCTGCATCGTTATTCGCAAGGAAGATGGTACGGCGGTCGGCTTGCCGCCAACGGAAATCGTGAAAGGCGGCGAAGTTTTTGATTATCGTTCAAAATATATGCCGGGCTTATCGCGCAAGCTTACGCCCATCAACCTGCCGGACGAACAGATTAACGCCATACGCCACGAGGCGGAGCGCCTGTTCAACGAACTGGGCTTCCACGTGTATGCTCGCATTGACGGGTTTATAAGACCAGACAACCAGATTTTTCTGAATGATCCCAATACCACCTCGGGGATGCTGCCCTCGTCGTTCTTTTTCCACCAGGCAGCGGAAATCGGGCTGAATCCTTCGCAATTCCTAACGTTCATTATCCGCGTTTCGCTGCAGGAAAGAATCAAGGAATATCCCGACCGCATTGCATACAAGTCGCTACTGCAAATGCTGGATGAGAAAATTGCTGATTTACAATCGGTTACCGCCAAACAAAAGCACATTGCGGTTATCCTGGGCGGCTATTCGTTTGAACGGCACATTTCAGTAGAAAGCGGTCGAAATATTTACGAAAAGCTGGCAAGTTCTGACAAATACGATCCCATGCCAGTCTTTCTGACCGGTGAGGATGGCAATTTTCAGCTGTATCGCATTCCGATCAACCTCTTGCTCAAAGATAATGCCGACGACATCCGCGATAAAATCCTGCATTTTAAACATCATCCGATCATCGAGGAAATCAAAGCACAGTATGCCGAAATTACACACAAATACGGCGCACGCGATGTCATCTTCGAGCCGCAGCATTTGACCTTCGCCGAACTAAAAGTACTGGTGGACGGCGTATTTATTGCCCTGCACGGTCGCCCTGGCGAAGACGGGCAATTGCAGGTGGAACTGGATAAACTCGACCTGCCGTATAATGGCTCGGATGCCGTTTCCTCGGCGATTACAATCAACAAGCACATTACGCTGCAAACGCTGAAGCGCAATGGTTTTCAGGTAGCGGAGCAGCTTGTCGCCAAAAAGCCAGAATACGAAGCCGATCCGGTTGGATTTTTCAATCGCATCGAAAGCCGTTTCCGGTATCCGTTTATCGCCAAACCAGTGGACGACGGCTGCAGTTCAGCGGTAAAAGTAATCAACAATCGTCAGCAACTGGAAGCCTTTGTACGCTTGATGTTCCGACCACTGGAACAGGAAGGTGAAGAGGCGCGCCGGGTATTGAAATTAAAAACCAAAGAGGAATTTCCCCGGAAAGTCGAGATTTTGTTTGAAAACCTGATCACCGGCAATGGCGCGGTACAGTTCATGGAAATTACGGGCGGTTTGCTGACACATTTCAACCCCGACGGCACCATCCGTTATGAAATGTTTGAACCATCAGAGGCGCTGGCCAGTGGCGAAGTGCTATCGCTGGAGGAAAAATTTCTGGCCGGTGAAGGGCAAAATATTACGCCCGCCCGCTTCAAACCAAACTACGACAAAATTGCCAGCCAGGTAAAAGGCGATCTCGAGCGCGCTTCCCGCATTCTCAATGTGCAGGGCTATGCCCGCATTGACGCCTTCGTGCGCGTGTACGAAGACAACCGCGCCGAAACGATTATCATTGAAGTGAATTCACTGCCCGGAATGACGCCGGCAACTGCCATTTTCCATCAGGCAGCGCTGAATAATTACAAGCCTTTTGAGTTTATTGATAAAATTCTGACTTTCGCTTTCCGGAAAAAGCAACGCGAGGCACTCCCGGAAGAACCCAAGCTGGAGCCAACCATCGCCGAAACGCTGGAAATAAAAGAACCGCAAGCTTGGCAGCCATTGGGTGCTATTGCCGAAATGCCTGAAGAGGAACCGGCAAAGACAAAAGTCGACGTTGACTGGCAGGAGCGTTTTCGGCGGATTTCGCCATTTTCTCCCGCGTTGCTGTGGGAAAACATCAAAATGATTGCCCAAAATGTTTG
Source organism: uncultured Saprospiraceae bacterium (assembly GCA_964596135.1). Classification (GTDB taxonomy): domain Bacteria; phylum Bacteroidota; class Bacteroidia; order Chitinophagales; family Saprospiraceae; genus JADJNW01. The sequence goes on from CAZQTF010000075.1 coordinate 3,895, forward strand.
GGATTTTCTAAAATCGCCCATTTTCCTGCGCAATTTCGTGGTTTGGCTGGGCTTCGTGCTGGGATTGCTCTTCTTGGTCAATCTGATACTACGCGTATATACCCGCCACAATGAATCGGTGCAGGTAGGCAATTATATCGGCATGACCGTAGATGAAGCTATTCGCCGCGCCCGTGACCGCAGTTTCAGGGTGGTTATTACCGATTCGGTGTATATCGTGGACCGCCCGCCGAATACTGTGCTCGATCAGGATCCCCAGCCCCTCTCGCGCGTAAAACAACGCCGCCGAATTTACCTTACGGTGACAAAAAGCACACCGGACATGGTCACCCTGCCAGAACTGGTGGGCAGCTATAATTATGACCAATATACCCGGAAACTGGCGCAACTCAACATTCGTTTTACCATTCGGGAGCGAAAATTTGATGCCAAATTGGAAGAAAATACCATTCTTTATTTTTTCCATAATGGTCGTCAGATTTCTGATGCAGACCTGCGTAATGGTGTGAAAGTACCAATGGGCAGTACGCTGGAGTTTGTGGTGACCGAGCGCAGCAACAGCTTTGTAGAAATACCCGATTTGGTATGCAAAACTTACGAAGCAGCGCAATTCCTCATCAGTGCGAATAACCTGGCGATTGGCAATATTTATGGCGAAGTATCGGATATGAGCAGCGCTTACGTCTGGAAACAGGAGCCGGAATATGCCCCAGGGCAAACCATCCGCATGGGTGAGCAGATCAGCCTGTATTTGGTGCAGGAGCGTCCGGCGAGCTGCCCCGCAGAAGAAGAACCTGAAGGCGAGGACCAGGGCAACAATTCGCAGGAAGAAGGAAATCAATAAACAACAAATGCCCCGATTGCTCGTTTTTTCGTAAGCCAATCTGCCTTACAAGAAGATTTGGAAAGAATGATTGTATTTCAAAGCGTTTCCATGAAAAAACTACTCTACTTATCGCTCCTTTTTGTGTTTGGAATTTCGACAACCACCGCCCAGGAACTAGTGCCCATTGGAGAAAACCCTATTATTCAGCGCTATCTTCTGAACGCAGCTAAAAAACAACCCCAGGAACCGCTCAAACGCCCCGGCGCCATTGAAAAAAACGACTGTCCGGTTTTGAATACCAACGAGTTGTACGTTATTGCCGGTGAAAGCATTATCGTAAAAATTGAAATAGATACCGCTGGATTGGGTACTGGCGTCGGAAGTTATTCGTGTCTTGGCTGTCAAAACCTGGCGTTCGGCGCCGCCACTGTTTCAGGAGATACCCTCCGTTATAATGCCTTACCCAATGTAGAAGGCGGCAAAGAAAATATCCGGGTACAATTTTGCAAAGGCAGCAATTGTCGAACCCGTACCTATCGCATAGTGGCAAAGCGCGAAAATCTTAAGCACTTCCAGCGATCGGTAAAAATTGGGACTGATAGTTCTGTTCTGGTCCTGGCAAATGAATCACTCCTCCCCGGTAGAAAAGCAACTTGCAGCTTCCTCGTGGACTGCGCAGACAAATATGAAGGGCGCAACCAGGCGTACACCCTTTTCCCGAATCTGCCGACACGCCTCATTTACCGCTCGGATTTTTACGCCGGTGTGGACTCGGTGTGCATGGTCATGTGCGATACCTTCGCGATATGCGACACGTTTAGTTTTGCCTTCATCATCAATCGGGATACGCTGAATTTGCCATTCATGGACGATTTTTCCTACACAGGCCCTTTCCCTGATCGGGCAAAGTGGCTCGATCGCGATGCTTTTGTTAACACCGACATGGCAGACACGCCGCCCTCTATCGGGGTGGCTACTTTCGACGGGCTAAACGATCAAGGTACGGCTTACGGCGGTGGTTTTGGCGAAGCCGACCGATTGACTTCCACCTATCTCAACCTTAGCGGCATCAGCAAGGACGTGTACCTCACTTACTGGCTACAGCGACGCGGCTTTGCCGATAAACCCGAGCCCCTGGATTCCGTAGTGCTGGAATTTAAAGATCGCAGTGGAAAATGGAATCCGATACAGGGGTTTCCTGGCGTTCCGGTCAACCAACCCAATACGGAAGAGGAGCCTTTCCGCTTTTATCGCAACCTAATTCCTAACGAGTACAAATACAAAGGCTTCCAGTTTCGTTTTAAAAACTATTCCGATCGCACCGGTATCCTCGACGTGTGGCATCTGGATTATGTGCGGGTGGACGGCGGCAGCTTCACGGATTCGGTTTTTACCGACATTGCTTTTACCAAACAGGCAGATTTTATTTTAGACAAATACAACAGCATGCCCTGGCAGCATTTCAAAGCAAATGCCCTGAATGAATTGCGCGATAGTGTCAGGACGAACGTTTGGAACCACTCCGAAATAACACGTTCGCTTTCTTCTTCACACGCAGAATTATTCGAGACTGTTTCCAATACAAGGGTTTACTTTGTCCGATTATTTAATGGAGAGCAGGGTAATATCCCGAATGGTATGTCTATCAATCGCGTTTATCCATACGTTTATGGTCAGCCCGACCCTGGAAATCCAGACCGTTTTCCTTCCACCGCCTGGGATAGTTTGTCACGAATTATGACGGGTCCTGCCTTTGACAATTACGATTCGCTGACTTTCCGCCTGGAGTATGTCCTGGAAAATTCTGCCGAGGAAACCACCGGCGGTTATGCCATCCCGGTAAAAGCCAATAACAGCACCCGGCGGCTGACCACCTTTTATAACTATTTTTCCTATGATGACGGCACGGCTGAGGCAGGATTGATCGCGCAAGCGGGCGTGCAGGTTGCATTGGAATACACGGCCAATGTGGAAGATTCACTCCGGGCAATTCAAGTGCATTTTCCCCGCACGACCATTGATATTTCCAATCAGGAGTTTAACCTTCAGGTGTGGATTGGGGCACTCGACAACTCGCCGGAATACGAGCGACTCCTCCTTCGCCCCGTTTACACCGACGTTGTTTTTGATACCCTTCAGGGCTTTACCACATATTTGCTGGTAGATGAAGTGGGGAATCCCCAAGCGCTCCATCTGCCACCCGGTAAATTTTACATCGGCTGGCAACAGGTAACCAGTTGCGATGGTACCAAGTGCGTCCCTGTTGGTTATGATCGAAATACCCCCCAGGGCAGGCAATTCATGTACAGAAACATCAACGGGCAATGGCAATCGTTTCCAACGGCGTTTCCTTCCGGATCGCTCATGCTTCGCCCGGTGGTCGGCAGTGTAACGCCGCCGCCTACTACTTCGGTAAATGAAAAAAATGAAAAAAAACGAAATTTTGATATTTTCCCAAATCCAACGCGATCCTGGCTAAATATTTTGCCATTGCAGGGCGATTATGATGATTTTTATTTCAGGTTATTTAGTTCAACCGGACAAATACTGGCACATGGCGCCTTGTCGGCACAATTGGATGTAAGCGCTTTTCCGGCAGGAATATATTTTCTGAAAATTACCGACCGACGCACGAACCAGATATGGAATGAACGGTTTATTATTGGAAAATGATGCAGAACAGAAGGTAAGCTGAATACCCTGTGCTTTACCCAATCCTAAAAATATGGATATCAACGTAAAAGAATTGAAAGAAAAAATTGATAAGAGTGAGGACTTCGTCCTCATTGATGTGCGCGAGCCATTTGAACACGAGGACTTCAACGTGGGCGGCAAATTGATCCCGCTTGGCAGCATCCCTGCTGCACTTGCCAGCCTCGAAGAGCACAAAAATGATGAAATTATAGTATATTGCCGCTCCGGGCGTCGCAGCGCCACCGCTCAGGAAATCATGCGCCTGGCGGGTTTCAAAAACGTGCGCAACCTCGAAGGCGGCATGCTGGCATGGGAAGAGACTTTCGGCAGAACAAAATAAGCTAAAACTGCCCTAATTTGCTCGTTTGTGCTGCACGTAGGCTTCCACGCCCTTGCTTTTCAGCTCTTTCACCAGGTTCTGTGCATCTGATGCACTATCAAAGCGATCTACCATCACCACTGCGTAGGCGCCCCGGTTGAAGAGTTCCGCAGATGCATTGCCGTAACCCATGTTGCGCAGGCGGCGGGCTTCATTCTCCGCGTTGTTCTTGATTTTGAACGACCCCGCCAGAACTAAGTATTCTCCGCCACCGCGAACAGTTGTAACCGGTTGATCTTCTCCTGCTTTGGGCTGACTTGGCACGGCCTCGCTCTTGGCTTCCGCAGGAACAGGTTCATCATCTGGCTTATTTTCATTATACACTTCTACCTCATTATCATCAAGATCTTCATCTGTTGGGGGCAATATTTGGGTAGTATCTTCGTAATAGTCGTACTCATCGTAATCCTGAAGCGTATTTCCTGCATTTTGTTGAGCTGTTTCGTTCTGCTGATTGCGGAGGCTCACGGTTTTCCAGATCAAAATAGCTAATGCCGCAACACAAACGATAATAATGGCGATCGTTACATAATCCAGTCTCGACATGGCGATTGTTTTTTGTCAGCAATTTAATGATATTTTTTTGCAAAATAAAATACACGGGAATGGGTTGCGAGGAAAATTTTCTATGTATCCTCTTCTGTATCTTGCTTTTTTTTACAAAAAATAAAAAAATTGGAAATAACGCAAAATAATTTTCCTCTCATCAGCATTATTACAATGCAAAATTCCTGAAAAGAAATTAAAACCTCACGATTCGCATCACTTCTACTACTTTTATTTTATAATCCAGCCAAAAGCTGCGCCGCGCGGCGAAATTTCAGCGCGCATCGCTGCATATCGGCAATGATTTGCTATTTATTAAATAACAACCGTATTGCAAATGGTGAAGCTATACTTAGTGGTGTATTATTTCAAAATTATTAAAAAGCATCATCATGAGAGTTACCCTTCTGACTGTGACCGCAGCAATGTTTCTGTCGAACAGCGGATTCGCCCAAACGGTTGCCGTAGAGACATCCTCCGTAGCAACATCTGCCGGCCTGACCGGTGAAACTGCAGAAACTAAAAAGCCAGAACTGGAAAAATTAACCGAAGTAGAACTGACCAAGTTGGTTTTTGAAAAAATAAATGCCAGAGATACCAATAAAATCAAGCCTTTGCTGAATGCATTGATGTATTATCGGCACAATGAAGTAGGGGAAACCATTCTTACCCAGGCAATATTAAATAATGATCCGGCAATGGTGCGCCTGCTGGTGCGCGATGCAGTGATCAACCTGAAAAACCAAACCGGCGAAACGCCCCTTACACTTGCACTCAAACAAGGTAACCCTGAGATCATCAGGATGATAGCCCGCCGGGCTAAAGCCGCCCTAAAAAATGATCAGGATGAGTCGCCGCTGCTGCTGGCGATTCAGCATTCCGACGATTTATTCCTGCTGCAGGAACTCATTGACAAGGGTGCCGATGTAAACCAAAGATCAAATGGCATTACCCCCATCGCCGGCGCTACGGAGCTTGGAAAGGTTCAAACCGTAGCGCTTCTCCTTCGCAATGGCGCCAACCCCAGCCAAACTAATGCTAACGGAGATCTACCGCTATTCCTCGCGGTACGGAAAGGGAATGATGTGATGACCGGTATTTTGTTGCACAAAAGCAAACAGGCAGACAAAGATGCCAACTGGCGCACCAAAATCGGTGAACCACTGCTGACGATGGCTGCCAGCCAAGGCAATGATCAAATGGTGAGAATTCTGCTGGAGTTTGGTGCCGATCCGGCAGCCGCGAATTTCCTGGAAAATACGGCATTGCACATCGCTGCTGAAAACGGCTTCGCCGAAATGGCAACATTGCTGCTTGAAAAAGGCGCACCAGTGGATAAGCCCAATATCATGGGCACTACGCCCATCATGGCTGCCGCTCAAAATAAACACGACGAACTGGCAAACCTACTCGTAGAAAATGGCGCTAATCCCGACCGGCGGAATTTTGCCGGCGTCGCTGCCAATGATTACGGCGCTTATGCCGTGCGGACCTCCATCCGGGAAGAATACGAGCAAATGATAGAAGGACAACCAAAGCCTTCGGGCAACTGAGTCAAAAACCAAATCCTATAAAAGTTCGAAATTCAACTTTGTATAACACCAATAAACCTGAAGCCCTGAGAAGCCATTTTTCCTAAAACCCAAACATTTTTTATTGCCGGAAACTTGTAAAGGTCGTCTTTGTTGGGATTTCGCCGCATCGAAATCCCTTTTTTATTGGACTCAATCAATATACCTTCGCACCAAATCTTCATACGCATCAATCCTTCGATCGCGGAAGAAGGGCCAGATACGGCGCACGTCTTCGGTACGTTGTTTGTCAATTTCTACGACTGCAAAATCTTCCTGATCCACCGGGGCCTGGTACAAAATCTCGCCTTGCGGACCTGCCACAAAACTCTGCCCCCAGAATTGAATGCCGCCCGTAACCCCCGACCAGTCGTACTCATAACCAGTGCGGTTCACCGCAATTACCGGCAACCCATTTGCCACGGCGTGCCCGCGCTGACTGATCTGCCAGGCGCCAAATTGCCGGTCTTTTTCTTCCTGCGGGTCGGTGCTTTCCCAGCCAATCGCGGTAGGATAAATGAGCATTTCCGCACCCGCCAGCGCCATTAGTCGCGCGCCTTCGGGATACCACTGATCCCAGCAAACCAGCACGCCGAGCTTGCCGACGGACGTTTGAATCGGCTGGAAACCAAGATCACCGGGCGCGAAATAGAATTTTTCGTAGTATGCCGGATCGTCAGGGATGTGCATTTTTCGGTACTTCCCCACTATCGAGCCATCTTTGTCGAATACCACAGCAGTGTTGTGATACAAACCCGGAGCGCGTTTTTCAAACAAAGAGGTGACCAACACGATCTGATTTTCTGTCGCGGCTTGCGCGAAAATATCGGCAGAAGGTCCTGGAATTGGCTCTGCTAAGTCAAACATCTTTGTATCTTCCGCCTGGCAGAAATAAATGCCGGTGTGCAATTCTTGCAATACCACTAATTCCGCCCCCTGCGCTGCACAGGCTTGTATGCCTTCCAGGCTTTTGGCGATGTTGGCTGCTTTATCTTCCGTGCATTGCTGTTGGACTAAGCCTATTTTTAATGTGCTCATTTTATTTTAGATACCAGATTAAAGGATGCCAGATTTTAGACTGTTCTGGTTTTCAAATCGCAAATCGTCCTTCGTAAATCCAAAATTATATTGCTCCCATTGGGTATTGCATCGTCACACAGTGTAAAGAGCCGTGCTGCAAAGTCAAGGTGCTACAATTTATACCAATAACGCTTCGATCAGGAAAACATTTTTGCAACTGCGCCAGCGCCAATTCATCTTCCGGTGTATCATTCAATGGCATTAGCACTGCGCCATTGATAATCAGAAAGTTAGCATAGGTAGCTGGCAGGCGATGTAAATCTGTTGGATGGTACGTGGGGCTGGGCAATGGTAATGGCACTAGGTTGTATGGGGCTCCATTGAGTTGTCGGAAAGATTGCAATTCTTCCTCCATTCTCTTTAAGGAAGTATAATGTTCATCATCATAATTAGTACATTGCACATAAGCAATGGTCGTTTCGTTACAAAAGCGAGCTAAAGTATCAATATGTGCATCGGTATCATCGCCGAGGAGATACCCGTGCTCCAGCCACAAAATACGTTGTAAACCAAAGAGTTCTTTTAGCTTTGCCTCAATTTCCTCTTGCTTCAAATGCGGATTCCGATTTGGCGAAAGCAAGCATTGCTTAGTTGTTAATAAAGTGCCTTGCCCATCCGATTCAATACTACCGCCCTCCAACACCAAACCACCATGCCGAATATCGTGGGTTTTAAAAATATGTTTATCAAACAAGCGACGTGTTATTAAGTTATCTTGATCTGCTGCAAATTTCAAACCCCAGCCGTTGAATACAAAGTCGAGTAAAACCGGTTTTCCATCTTCAAAAACAGTGATACCCCCGTGGTCGCGCGCCCAGGTATCGTTGGAAGGAATTTCCACCAAAATCAGATTTTCAGGATTTACATTCTTCAATTTGGCGCGAACGGCTTCCGCATTATCACAAACGACCAGCGCTTTTTCGTAGCGGCTCACGACTTCGATGGCTTCTACAAAACAAGGCGTCACCACATCCAATACCTCCGCCCAATCTGTATTTTTATGCGGAAAAGTAAACTGCACCGCGCTTTGCGGCTCCCATTCAGCAGGCAATCGTCGTTTCATGTTGCAAAAATATCAGAATGTGATTAAAACACAAACGCCCTGCGGTTTGGAATCCACAAGGCGTTTGGCGTATTTCGGATAAAGGAATCAGCTTCCGAAATCGTCGAAAGCAATATTTTCTTCAGGTACGCCGAGTTCGTCGAGCATTTTCATTACCGCCTGCAGCATCATCGGTGGACCGCAGAGGTAGTATTCGATTTCTTCCGGCTCTGGATGGTTTTTCAAATAATTGTCGTACAGCGCCTGATGAATAAAGCCGGTCATGCCTGTCCAGTTATCTTCCGGCAGCGGCTCGGATAGCGCAATGTGATACGAGAAGTTGGGAAAATCCTTTTCGATATTGGTGAAATCTTCCGTGTAGAACAACTCACGCAGCGAGCGACCACCATACCAATAGGACACCTTGCGGTCTTTGGTTTTCAGCGTATGAAACAGGTGGAAAATGTGCGAGCGCAAAGGTGCCATACCCGCGCCACCACCGATATATACCATTTCTTTCTTGGTCGGCTTGATAAAAAATTCGCCGTAAGGACCGGAAATCGTCACCTTGTCACCCGGCTTGCGTGTAAACACGTACGAAGAGCAGACGCCAGGGTTCACCTGCATCCAGGCATTGGCGGCGCGATCCCAGGGCGGCGTAGCGATGCGAATGTTGAGCATAACAATATTGCCTTCCGCGGGGTGGTTTGCCATCGAATAAGCGCGGAACTGCGGTTCCTCGTTTTTCATTTTCAGGTCCCACATTTTAAACTTATCCCAGTCAGGACGGAATTCATCAGGCTTCTTGCCCATGCGCGGGTGCGAGGTGATGTCAATATCCTTGAAATCGCATTCGATGACCGGCACGTCAATCTGCACATACCCCCCCGACTCGAATTCAAGGATTTCGCCTTCTGGCAATTGCACTACAAATTCCTTGATAAAGGTAGCCACATTATAATTGGAAATCACTTCGCATTCCCATTTTTTGATACCGAAGATTTCTTCCGGCACGCGAATACGCATATCCTGACGCACTTTGACCTGGCAGGCAAGACGCTTGTGCTCAGCTACTTCTTTGCGGGTGAGGTGGTTTAGTTCCGTAGGCAACACATCTCCGCCGCCTTCGTCCACATGGCATTCACACATGGCGCAGGTACCACCGCCGCCACAGGCAGACGGCAGAAAGATATTTTTGTCAGACAGTGTTGATAACAGCGAGGAACCTGGTTTCACCAACAACGGGTGTTCTTCGTCGCCATTGATAATAATCTTTACATCGCCCTGCGGTACGAGTTTCTTTTTGGCATAAATCAGCATATACGCCAAAAGCAGGATTACCGCGCTAAAAACAGCTACGGAAAGTAATATATCGGTGATAGCAGATAAAAATATCATAGCGTAAATAATTGACAATTGACAACCGACAATCAATATTTATTTGATAGTCAGCTAATTATTTCAATCCCATTAAAGCAGCAGTATCAATGCCCAGCAAACTCATAAAGGCAATTCCCATTAGCCCCGTGAGAATAAACGCCATGCCCAAGCCCCGAAGCGGCGCTGGTACATTGGAATACTTCATCTTCTCCCGGATGGCAGCCATGACTACAATCGCCAAAAACCAACCAAAGCCACTGCCAAAGCCATAAGCCAGAGAGTTGCTGAAATTGTACTCACGCGTAATCATAAACAGCGAACCCCCAAGAATGGCGCAGTTCACCGTAATCAAGGGCAAGAAAATACCCAGGGCATTGTACAAAGAAGGAGAGAATTTCTCCACCGCCATTTCTACCAACTGCACCATCGCCGCAATGGTAGAAATAAACAAAATAAAACGCAGGAAAGTCAGGTCAATCCCGAACATACCACGCTCGCTGAGCAAATATTCGTTAATCAGCCAGTTGACCGGAATGGTAATAATCTGAACAAAAATAACCGCGATGCCCAGACCAAAAGCCGTCTTCACCGTTTTGGATACCGCAAGAAAAGAACACATCCCCAGGAAGTAGGACAAAACCATATTTTCGATGAAGGCTGATTTTATAAAAACATTTAGCGCTTCCATATTTTTTGATTAGTATTTGTCAATTGATTATTTTTCTTTTCTTATTACCCATTTTACGACACATCCACCAATTTCGGGTTCATAGAACGTTGAATCCAGATGATAATACCGATCAGGAACAGCGCAGATGCCGGCAATACCATCAAACCATTGTTGGTGTACCAGCCAAACCAACTTCCTTCCGCTGCCGTATTAATCCAGAATTCATTGGTCGGACCTATAATCTTCATTTCAATCGCGCTTCCTGCAAACAAAGAACCCTTGCCAAACAATTCCCGAACCACCGCCAGCATCACCAAAATAGCGCCATAGCCTAATCCATTACCAATACCATCTATGAAAGAGCGCCAGGGTTTATTGGCCATCGCATACGCTTCGAGGCGACCCATAACGATACAATTGGTGATAATCAAACCGATAAATACGGAAAGCTGCTTCCAAATTGGGAATACCGTTGCCTTCAAGATCAATTCTACTACCGTTACTAAGGTTGCTATGATAACCAATTGCACAATCATACGCACCTGCTTGGGGATATAACTGCGTACCGCCGAAGTAGCAAGATTAGAAAAGGCGGTTACGAATGTTACGGAAATCGCCATGACAACCGACGGATATACCTGAGTGGTTACTGCCAGCGCCGAGCAAATACCCAATACTTGTACGGTAATTGGGTTGTTATCGTTCAAGGGGTCAACGAGTAATTTTCGCTCTTTTTTACCCCACACTGGCTCTTTTTCTTTTATGGGAGCGGTTTGAACTGTCGTCTCTGCCATGATATACTATATTTTATATGATGATCAAATTGGGTCTTATTTCATGCTCGTTGCCTTATGCTTTTCGATATAAGGCTTGTAATAATTTAATCCGCGCTTCATCATCTCCGAAACACCCACACTGGTAATCGTAGCGCCGGAAATAGCATCTACCTCATGCACAGGGTCTTGTGCGCCGCCTTTGCGTACATTGATGGAAACCAATTCTCCTTTTTCATTAAAAATTTTCTTATCCAAAAACTGCTTCGGGAAAGATGGATTATCCTTGATTTCTGCGCCCAGACCCGGCGTCTCACCTTTGTGGTCAAAAGCAGTACCTGCAATAGTATTCATATCTTCTTGCAATGCGATATAGCCCCAAATCTCATCCCACAAACCATTGCCGCGCACCGAGAAAATATAATACTTTTTACCGTCTTTGCCTGTATAAACAAAAAGAGGCAGAAGCCTGTCTGCTTCGGGCTTTTTCTTCTCCTGGGCCAAGTCCACTTTTTCTGCTCGTACGCCATTTTTTACCTCTTCGCCCTGCATATCGAGTGTCATCTGCGCCACATTTTCGTCAAAAAACGCCAAGACCTCGTCATCGCTCATGTCTTTGAGCTTTTTATCCATGCGGGTTTCTACCGCAGCAAGGATAGCTCTTTTTGTAAACACAACCTGATTTTTATCGGCAGCCGGTTTAGTGGCATAAAACATCCCAGCCAAGATTAGCGATGCCAAAACGGTCATAATGAGCGTGAACCGAACGATATAGTTAGTAGAATCCACCGGATGATAATTTTAATGATTCAACAATGCGCAAAAGCATAAGTTCTCGTTAAGCATTTGCTTTTGCACGTTTTAACCTTCTTCTAATGTTCGCCTGGATGACAAAATGGTCAATTAATGGCGCGAATACATTCATAAACAAAATCGCCAGCATCCATCCTTCCGGGTAAGCCGGGTTGATCACTCGAATAACCAAGCCCAGTACACCAATGAAAAAGCCGTAAATCAGCTTTCCGCGATCGGTCGAGGCCGCTGTTACCGGATCCGTCGCCATAAAGGCCATAGCAAATAGGAAACTTCCCATATAAAAATGATAATACCAGGGAACCTGCATAAACGGCGTAGCGCCCCAGGCATTGAAAATCAAGCCCATCGTGATCATACCCAACACCATAGATACCATGATGCGCCAGCTGGCAATGCCGGTGACGATAAGATACAAAGCGCCAAAAATAATGAGGGGCTTGCTGGTTTCTCCTATCGAGCCGGGAATGTTGCCCCACCACATATCGGATACAGAGTAAACGG
>CAZQTF010000076.1:0-15625 GCA_964596135.1 uncultured Saprospiraceae bacterium
TCCACATCAAGCCTTGCGTGGCGCCAAAAGCCTTGAGGATCAGGTAGAATTCTACACACATCAGCGGTACCGTCAGCGTCCAGTCAATGTAACGGAATTCGGTCGGCGAAGTGCCGTTTTCAGCCCAAAAACCTCTCATGTAGAAGTAGTGCACAGCAGCAATACCAGTAATCAGACCTGATACAAGCATGGAATCCTTCCATTTGCCCTCCACGCGGGTCATTTGTACAAAAAAGAACACGGTAGCGGCGAGCATCGCCATTGAGCCGATAAAAAACGTGAAACCAACGTAATCGCCGGATTTCAGTGTAGCCAAAAACAAAGGTTGAAAGTTTACTAATGCATCCATGACATCTAAGTTTGTTAAATATTTATTAAATAACAGGTGGTAAACAATAAATTACATGTTATGTTTAAAAAATTCTTGAATTATTTACGAGTGTTTTCCAGAATAAAAACAAGTCTTAAAAATAAAATCAAAATAATTAACTGTTTTGCAACTTACGTTTTGTTTGTGGCGCTTCGCTCGTATCCCATTCTCCGTACAGCAAATCAATCAGAATCATATGAGGAAGCGTCACAATCGAAATGAAGATAAAAAGTAGCCCGATATTGGGCTGCACGCCTATGTAAGTCTGTGTAGTGTACAACAGGCCAAGCCCTGCCACTGCAGCCAAACTCAAGGGAAATGCTTGCCGGACGTAATTTTTCCAGGAATAATCGGTGTTGTAGCGACTAAAAAAACGAATTTGGTCCGCAATGGAACCAATCGAGTGCCAAAACACAAAGTACACTACAAATCCTAGCAACAAAGGGGTACTTGTAAATAAAAGACAGAAAATCAGCAGATGGATTATTTCGTCCCGTAATTGTAGCTGACTGATAATCTGTTTTGCCCAGAGGTAAACGGTTAGCCAGATATTGATGGTCAGCAAACCGAGGTACATCGCCTGTCGCCAGCCGATTGGAAGAAGGGGGGCTTCGCCGCCGATCAGCCCGGAGATGATCACCGATGCATCGTCATAATGCCAGAGTATAGGTACAAGCAGCACCCATGCACCCCAAATCAGATAAGTGAATCTTTCCAGGGTTTTATTTCCAAAACCGGCGTAGTTCCAGTTAGATTGCCCAAAATGATAGACCGAAAGCAACAAAAATACACCGAGCGCAATAGTGGGCAGCAACCACCACAGAAAACCGTAAGCAACCATCAGCAACAGATAAAGGAAATAAAACCGATCCAGTTGCTTTCCGCCAAGAAAAGATTTGTTCAACTGCAAAAAAATGAGATGATCGGTCGCTCCATGCGGAATACCCAATAGTAAAATGAGTGCCGTGGCCAGCGGCAGCTCGGCTCGCTCCAGCAAACCAGGGAATAAAGCCGCAAGGGCTGTAGCCAGCAGCGCCATGAACTGCGCGAATCGGTACAACGCAGGGTATCGCTCGGTCATTTGAACCTCCTTTCAATGATTGGTTGCAACATCGGCATGGTTTTGCTCTTTGCCCGCCAGCCGTACACGCGCGCCAGCGCCCGCAGAAAGGGCGGTAACGGCAAACTTGTGAAAATACGCGCTTCCTGCGCGATATTGGTTCCTTCGTCCAGAAACGTCAGTATTGTATTTACGTCGTTGTTTCGAAACAAACGGCTGAAAATGGGTTGTGCCTGAGCGCCATCGTTTTCCAGAATATCCAACAGTAGTTTGTCATAAAACCGGAATCGTTCAGGAGATAGGGACGATCGTGATGGCGAACCCGTTTTTACAAGCTGTTTCACTATTTGCTGCGTTTGTTGCTGAATGCGCAAAAAAGCATAGCCGGTCGTCGGTTTTACGGCTCCGCCGGGGGTGCCTATATCAATGATTTTCTGACTGGCTCGTTCTGCCATCGGCATGTCTGTCATCGGAATAACGCCTTGTTCTGTTTCAAGAATTTCGTAATCAGCAACTTGTAGTTGGTGCTGAAGATGATCGCGCAACACTTGCTCGTATTGTTCATGGGGTTCCAATGATGCCGAAAAGATGGTGTATTCAACCAGTGCTTTTGTTGCGGAAAAAGGCAACACATACAAAAAACGGGCATTGCCGTGCTGTTTGGTACGAAAGTCCATCAAAGTAGCCCGCTTAGGGTCGAATGCCGGTGTCTTACTTTCAATCAGCCAACCCCGGAAATGCTGCAACAGGAAGTGATTATTTTCGGATTCTCTTTGCCAGTTTCGCCAGTTAAAACAACTGTTGAACACCCATTTGGCACGGTATTGAATACCCTCGGCAATGACGTAAGGACCATCTTCGTCCTCCACTACGTCGGACACGTTGGCTTTTAGCCAATGAAAATTGGGGTATTGCTGTATAGCTGCCTTGGTGAATTGATAAAAATCGGCACTGCGGATGAGCTTGTAGCTTCTGTGGCTGAGGCGATGGTGCTGAGTACCTGTGGGATCCGCAAATGTAAGTGCGTTCCATTCTTTGCTTACGATTTCATCAAAAGCAGTCGGCTTGCTTGTCCAGAAGCACCAGGTGCGATCGTTCTGTGTTTTATCATCCCGATCAATAATGAGTACCGAAGCATTCGCCAAGGTACTCTGACTGAGATAATACGCCAGACTCAGACCCGCACATCCACCGCCCGCGATGATGTAGTCGTAGCTTTTCATTTTGTTTACTAATGCACAATTGAGAGTTGATAACAAGAATTCTATTATCAGCAAGTTGAAATTTGGTCAAATTGCCGTAAACAAAATTTTTGTTTACCAATTATCAATCAGGTGATGGAGGTAAGACAAAAGAAATGATGAGTTGTTCAAAAAAAAATTCAATTTTTTTTTTTGAAGTGTTGATTATCAGTTTTTTTTAGGCAAAATGCTGTGAAAATAATTCCCGGATCAACTTTGGCGCCCGGAAGCGCTGCCCGAAGGCTTTTTCAAATTGTTTGCACTGATTTAAAAAAAACTCCAGCCCATAGTCATTCACGTATTGAATCACGCCCCCTTTGAATGCCGGAAACCCCCAGCCGTAGATGCTGCCCAGATTGGCGGCGGCAACGGAGAAAATGACCTTTTCCTGCATGCACCATACTGCTTCGATCACTTGGGCAAAGATGAGACGTTGAGCCAGTTCTTTGAGGTCGAAATTCTGTTGTGTTACCGGAAAATGCAAGTGTAATTCTGACCAGAGCTGCCGCTCGCCATCGTTGTTGTATTCATAGAAGCCAGCTTTTTTGTGCTTACCGGGGCGCCTGAGTACTTCCAGCATTTTTGCCAATACGCTCACTGCTGGGTGTTGTACATATTTTGCACCATAATGCTCTGCTGCCTGTTGTTCGTAGCGCAGCACCAATTCCAGTCCCAGATCATCCGCCAACGCCAGCGCGCCTTTGGGCATGCCCGCCTGCGTACCGATATTTTCGATTAAAGCCGGTGGATAACCTTCCTGCAACATGGTGATGCCTTCCAGGATGAAGGTGTTTTGTACCCGCGCTGCGTAGAAACCCCAATCGTCTTTTACAATGATGGGCGTTTTCTGGATGGCGCGCACGAAGTCGAAGGCTCTGGCAATCGTCTCTTCAGAAGTTTTGGCGCCGCGCACAATTTCTACGAGCGGTACTTCCTCCGCCGGATGGAAAAAATGCAATCCCACGTAGTGCTCTGGTCGGATGGAGATTTGCGCCAACTTAGTGATGGGAATAGATACCGTATTGCTGCCAAAAATAGAATATTCGTCCATGTACTCTTCGGCTTCTTTAGTCACCTTTTGCTTTACGTTTTGGTTTTCAAACACCGCTTCGATTACCAGATCGCAGGTTTCAAAATCCTTTGAGGTTTCGGTCGTGCGAATGCGCTGCAAAATTTGCCAACGTTCTTCAGCGGATGCTTCTCCCTGCAAGATCAGGTGATCAAGCCGATTGGTTACTAATTCCCGACCCCGTTCTGCAATAGATTTGGACACATCTTTCAAAACAACCTCCATGCCGCTCATGGCGCAGACCAGTGCGATACCCGACCCCATCTGCCCGGCGCCAATCACCCCTATTTTTTTGGGTCGAAACTTTCCAAAGCCCATTGGGCGATTTTTCCCTTCTTCGATATAATAATAGTCGAACCAGAAAGCTTTGATCATGTTTTTGGTCTCGTCACTGCGCAACAATGCTGTGTAATAGCGACTCTCTATCCGGCATGCTGTGTCGAAATCTACTTTGGAACCCTCCGCCAGTACGTTGAGGATCGCCTGTGGGGCGGGGTAATTGTATTGATCAGCCAGATTGGCCGCCAGTTGTGTGATACGCATCGCCATAGCCGGGGATTTTGCAGTACCGCCGGGGACGGAGCCATTCTGACGATCCCAAGGGCGTCGTCCTTCTTTGGTTGCCAGCAGCCAGTTTTTGGCTTTGTCGAGCATCTCTTTGCGGTCTTTCGCCAGTTCATCCACGATGCCCACTTCGAGCGCTTCGCGGGGCGAGTATTTTCTGCCGCCGGTGAGAATCTGGTAGGCTTTTTCGATACCCAGCAACCACATTAGCCGAATAATGCCACCTGCGCCGGGGATCAGTCCCATATGCACTTCCGGCAAGCCGACCACCGTTTTGGGGGCATCCAACAATATACGCCGATGGCAGGCCAGTGCTACTTCGAAGCCTGTGCCAAGTGTCGTACCGTTGATAGCGGCGACCACCGGTACGCCGGGGCTTTCGAGATCACGTAGGAATTTTTTCAGTTTTTCGGTAAAAGCAAATATTTCTTCAGGATTGTTCGCCTGGTACAAATACGCCAGATCGCCACCGGAGAGGAATGTCTTTTTCGCCGAAGTAAGGATCACGCCGCGCAGCTTACCGCGCGATTTTTCTTCTTTCAGATGCTGCAACACCGGCAAAAAGAGATCGCCGATCTCGTGATTAATGACATTGTGCTGCCTTCCGCTCATATCGAGCGTGAGCGTAACGATGTTGTCGGTATCTTTTTGGTATTTGATCATTGGGCAGCTTTGAAATGCAAATATATACGGCTCCCCAAAATAGTACAATTTTGCTTATTTCTGATTTAAACAAGAAATGTAAATAGTATGGCAAAATGTATGATAGATAGTTTTTTCTAATCTGTTGAGATAGTTCGAGTCTTGGATTTTCTGATAAATTTGCGCTTTAGAAATTCTAATTCGAAAATGGCAGAGTCGGCGATAACTACAACTGATGCCTGATGCCAACGAACACCCCTGCCGTGAGGTATTTCTGATCGGTCATAAAGTCGTCGCGGGTGAAGGAGCGCGGATACGCCTTGAGATGGGGCTCCATGAGTAATTGCAGGCGCGGACTGATACGGTATTGCACGCCAACACTACTGTACCAGCCGACGCCCAGGTTTTCGCGGAAAGCGGAATAGGCTTCATTGTTGCTATCATTGGAAAAGATCACCGGGCGGTTGTCTTCCGGCGAGAGAAATTCACCTTTCGGACGGAACATCACGTTGATGTAGGCACCGCCATTGAGCGTGAGGGTCACATTCTTGAAGCGCTTTTCAATGCCTGCCAGCACAGGAATGTCGAAGGTACGGTAACGGTTATTGGCAACCACCTGCCGGGCTGTCGTTTCGATGGTGGTATCGGTGCCGATGATCTCGCCATTTTGACCGTAAATATTGGTAATAATGGTGCGTACTTCGTTTTCGATGGTATGCTCAAAACGTTCATTGATTTCCGAATAATTCACGCCGGTGCGAAGCGCCAGTCCATGTTCAGTCACTACTGAAACCCGAAGCGCTGCGCTGTAAGCATAGCGGGGCAACTCAGTTTCCTTGCGGGTATTGGCGTAGGCGGTGTAATCACTGCCGCGTGGATCAAGGCTACGGTCGGCAAATCCAGGTGCCGCCATGACCTCCAAATAAAATTTTGTTTTTTCTCCGCTGAAAGAAGCACAACCAGATGCCTGGATTGGAAACGGTTTCAGCGTATTAACTGCGGGCATTACCGGAGGCAGCGTGGTTAACTGCAACGCCGAAACCTGAGTTGTTGCAGCCGGTAAAACGCTTTGATTGGCATTCACTGCGGGCAGCATTTCGGAAATGCTTGTCGCTTCTCCTACCGGCGTATGCAAAGAAGCTAACGGTATTGGACGGTTTTTGCGCTGCTGCGGCAACGATTCTATGGCATTTGCAGCAACGATTGAGGGAGGGAGGTCGGCATCAATTTTGTCCGGTGCGGTAAAGGCGGCTATTGGCGACGTTTCTCGGGAAACAGGAAAACTACCCAACTCCGGGTGGAACTGAATTCGGGTGTACCACGACATTACACTGGCGATCAATCCCACCAGCAGTAGCGCCGCCATGATACGTTTCTGGCGATTTTGGTACTCAATCTTCTGATTTACGGTTCTCCTGTGTTCTATGCTTTCCCAAAGATTCATGGGAATCTCGGAAGCATGGTGCTTCAATTTCTTGCGAAAGGCGTCGTCTATGGGATGAATTCGTCGGCTCATACCGCGATTTTTTGCATATCCACAATTCGTTGTTGTAAAATTCTTCGAGCTTTGAGCAATTGCGTGCGGGATGTACTCTCTTCGATACCCAGCATATCGGCTATTTCGTGGTGGCTATACCCCTCGATAGCATACAGATTGAACACCAGGCGGTAGCCATCGGGCAACTGAGCGATGAGATTGAGCAGTTCCTCTTCGTGCAAATCGGCGTACACCGAGGGCTCCAGCACCAACTCATAACCTTCGTCAATACCGATCGTTTCGTCTTTAAAACTTTTTTGCTGATATTTTTTTAACGCCGTGTTGATAACAATCCGCCGTATCCAGCCTTCGAATGAGCCGTTGGACTGAAACTGGGCAATATTGTCAAACACTTTGATAAACGCGTCCTGCAAAATATCTTCTGCCTCCATGCGGTGGCGGGCGTAGCGCAAACACACCGAGAGCATCTTTCCAGCATATCGCTGGAAGACTTCCGCCTGGCAATGCCGGTTTTCGCGGAGGCACCCTTTGATCAGGTCATTTTCACTCACGTGTTTGTGTTTGCTTTCCAAGATAAACTCCCGATTGCGGGTAAAAATTGTTGATTGCAGGTATCTTAAAAGTCATTTTCGTACAACCGCTGTCAACAATCCCCGAAATTTACCCAATTTACACTTTTTCTTTTAATCTTGCACTTAAAAGCCTGAATTATGATGCCAAAAGAACAAGCGGTGCAAATTGTTGATCAAATGTATCTCCATGATTATTTCAGCCAATGGCTGGGGATCGAACGTCTTAAAGACGATGCCGGACAAAGCGTGCTGCGCATGACCATCCGCCGGGAAATGCTCAACGGTTTTGGCATTGCGCATGGAGGTATTACTTTTTCATTAGCCGACAGCGCCCTGGCGTTTGCTTCCAATTCGCAGGGCAGACACGCCGTTTCGATCGAAACCGCCATCTCGCACATCGAATCCCTTCGTGAAGGCGACATCATCACCGCTTATGCGGAAGAAGAAAACCTCGGCAACCGGATCGCCATTTATCGCGTGGTTGTAAAAAATCAAAACGACCAGTTGGTGGCTTTGTTCAAAGGAACCGTCTATCGGACGAGCCGGGAATGGGAAATTGCCGGAAAAAACTAAACGGAAATTATTGGCACGTTTTGGAAATTGTTAGCTGGATGACCATTTTGAGGAATTTTGTTTCAGCTGACCAACCTTTTTTCAATTTTTTAGGTCTCATAAGTGTAACTTTTTGCAAAAACTGCGTATTTATCTATAGAAGATTCAGAATTTTGATTAGGATTGCCGCCGTGTTTAGCAAATAATTAACATTAAGCTACGATAAACCTGGCAATAAAATTTGTCTAACAATTGTTTAAAAATATAGAGGTTCAGCAAAATGAACGTCGGCTTAAGTTTCATAAACTAGTGAGTGTAAAGTAACAGCCTCTCCTTCCGTGGAGGGGCTGTCTTTTTTTTTTAGAGAATGGCGTCCACTAAATAGGTTTTAGTACGACCTGTTTAGTAATTTGCACCAAAAGGACTACAGTATGAACATATTACACGAAACCTCCCACGACCATATTCATTACCTCGACATTAACGATACGCCTTTAGGCACCATCAGCGAGCAATGGCTGCATATCATCAACAATGGCATCGGCGAACCAGTGCGCATTCCGATTATAGTGGCGCGCGGTGCTCACGACGGTCCGGTATTAGGACTAACTGCCGCCATTCATGGCAATGAATTAAACGGCATTCCTGTGATTCAGCGGTTGTTCAAAGAAATTGACGTAGAGAAGCTGCACGGCACTATCGTAGGCGTATTGGTACTGAACGTACCCGGCTTGCTGCTCGAGCAGCGCAAATTCAACGATGGCGCTGATCTCAACCGCATTTCTCCGGGCAGATCCAATGGCGACGTCAGCCAGTTGTACATCCATCGCATCGTGGAACGCATCCTTAAAAAATTTACCTATTTAATTGACTTGCATACCGCCAGCTTCGGCCGGGTCAATTCCTGGTACATTCGTGCCAATATGCACATTCCGCTTACTTCCCGCATGGCGCGTCTGCAAAACCCCGACATCATTCTGCACAATCCGCCCGGCGACGGCACCTTTCGAGGCACCGCCAGCGCCCTGGGAATTCGCTCGCTCACGTTGGAACTGAAGGATCCGCATGTGTTTCAAACAGATGTCATCGAAGATGCT
Organism: uncultured Saprospiraceae bacterium; assembly: GCA_964596135.1. GTDB lineage: Bacteria > Bacteroidota > Bacteroidia > Chitinophagales > Saprospiraceae > JADJNW01. The sequence goes on from CAZQTF010000076.1 coordinate 8,666, forward strand.
TTGATCGGCATCCGCAATGTGTTATATGATTTTAAAATGCTGGAAGGCGAAATCGTTCGTCGGGTCGAAACAACAATTCTGTGCGACCGGTCTTACTGGATATATACAGATGAAGGCGGCATTCTGGAAGTGTATCCGCGAGTGCGGGAATTTGTGCAAAAAGGGCAACTGATTGCCGAGGTGCGCACGATTTTCGGAAAAGTGATTCGTCAATACGTTGCACCCGAAGACGGCATTGTCATTGGAAAAAGTGTCAATCCGATCAACCAGACCGGTAGTCGCATCCTGCATCTGGGGCTGCACCCTACAGAGATTTTATGCCTGGAATGATCAAAAAATTAGTGCATTCGTCTTTTAATGATATGAATTGATTAAAATTTACCAAATTATAATATTTTGATTAACTTTTTGGTAAAATAAACCTGTTTAAAGTGCTCATTATCAAATTTTCATCATGCGAAAAGCGATGAGCAAGTGGCAAAAAACACTGTAAATCACAACATATGATATTTTCGTTGTCAATTATTTTTCGGAGCCAAAGCCTTTCTTCTGTTGTGAAAGTATTATTAAAGTAATAACTCAAACTTCGGTAAATATTTTCCGGATATATTTCAAAATCATTACATCAGGAATTGATTGCTACCCGCTGGAGAATATCCTCAATGGTGGCTTGTTCAAAGGCAAAAGCCTCGGCGTCTTCTGCCCGAAAAAGCAGGCAACTTATGATCGCCCGGTCGTTGGTCACGCCCGAAACCAAAGCGATGTAGAGTGTTTGGTAGGGCATTTGCAACTGTCGTGCAACGTATTTTTCTGTTTTGATGAGCGGCGATACGACAATCTCCGGTTGCAGGAAGTTTTGCGCCATTAACTCCCTGAAGTCGGGCATGTCCGCGTATTCATCAGGATTGATGAGATCAGCAAGCTGCGCGAAGTCCGGCGCTGCAAAATTAGCGGTCATCTCTTCCAGCATTGTTTCCGGTTCGACGGAATCGTCTTTGTCGAATGCAAAAAAAATGGTCGTTAATTCCAGATTTCCAGCAGCGTTGAGAAATGCATATTCTCCCTGGTCGGCTTCTGTAGTATTCCAATCTTCGGGAATGAACAAAAAAATATTATCAGCGATAACAATCGGACGGAAAGGTTTATTCATCGTTTAGATTTTTGGGTATTGGATCAAATGAGTGGACATGATTTCGTAAATCTTTGAAATTTGCGAAATCTGAAAGGCAAAACAACTGCTTCGACCCACTACCGAGTTTTTTAAAATAAAGACATAACCCACTCGTGCAAATTATACATTTTTATCACCGAAAACAAGACAACCGCCACCAGCACGCGGTGCGCCCATTTGTTGGCTTCGGATGAACGCGCAGCGTAAAGCGCGGTAAAGTAGCCTCCGGCAGTTTGACCAATCGCCATGATCAGCCCGATGCGCCAGTCAATAAAGCCTTGCCACTGGAAAATGAGAATCGCCAGAAAAGTATAAATACCGACCATCGCTGCTTTCACGGCGTTGCTCTCGGTGAGACTGTACCGAGCAGCTAATACCATGACCGCCAGGAAGAAAATGCCCATGCCCATTTGAATAAAACCACCGTAAAAGCCCAGTGCGATGCACAACGGAATAACCGCCCACAACGGCAGCGGATGCTCGGTATCGGTAGTGCGCAGCCAGCGTTCGGGCTTGAAGAGCAGCACAAACAGCATAAACACCATCAAATATCGGAAAACGGTTTTGAACTGATCGCTGCTAATCCACACAGCTACCAATGCCCCAGCAATGGCGCCAATGCTACTGAAAACAATAAATGCCCAGCTTCGTCGCCAGTCCAGCCTGCCACCGCGCCAAAAAACCCAGGTGCTCGCCGCGCTTTGTGTAAATATGCCGATTCGGTTGGTGCCGTTTGCCAGGTTGCCCGGCAAACCTAGCACTTCGGTGAGAATGGTCAATGTAAGAGCAGAGCCATTTCCGGCCAGGGTATTAATGACGCCCGCCAGAAAACTGCCAATAATCGCGATAAAGTAGTGCCAAAATTCCATTCAAGAGGTGTTATGATTTGCGCACAAGTTACAATAACCATCACATTATAACGCCCTTAAATAACGACACCAAAACATCAAACAATCGTTTGGCACAATTCAACCAGCACGCCATTGGCGCTTTTGGGATGAAAAAAACAAACCAGCTTGTTATCCGCGCCGCGCTTGGGTTCTGGCGTAAGCAACTGGAAGCCTTCGTCCACAAGGCGCTTCATTTCGGCGTAAATATCGTCCACTTCAAAAGCAATGTGGTGAATGCCTTCGCCGTGTTTTTCGATGTACTTGGCGATGGCACTCTCAGGTGTGGTGGCTTCGAGCAGTTCAACTTTGGCTTCGCCATTCTGGAAAAAAGCCGTTTTTACATGCTCGGAAGCGACTTCCTCGATTTTATAATGCGGCTTACCTAATAGACTGGTAAACAGCCTATTACTGGCTTCCAAATCTTTCACAGCAATACCGATATGTTCTAAACGGAGTACCATTGGATTTATGATTTTGGATTTACGAATGTCGTTTTTCTTGATACGAATTTTTGAAGAATCAAATTCAAAACAACCCCTTCCCGATCCATACTTCGGGCAATCAATGCAATTAAAATCGGAATCACGGCGGCATTAAATTGCTGCGGAAACCAACCCCAAGTCACCAATAACAGCCATAATATTGTGGCATATATTGCAAAAAGCAGTCGCAGCCATTTACTTTTTTTGCCGATTATACCAACAACCATTAACAAACATAATGGATTGAGCCAAAGCACATTCCAGTTCCATTTAGTAGCAATATGATCTGTGCCGAACCACATGAACAGAAAAAATATACCCGCCAACCCGCATGCCGATAATAATGTAATGTCAAAGATGTTTTTTATCTGTTCATTCTTACCCAAAGTTATGATGATCGCCGTCAGCGCTACAATGACAAAGAGCAGCATCGGCGTGAATTTTATCATGGAATTAGTAGCAGTTTCTACTCTGGGTTGCAGCAGCACCGCCGGTTGCATAAAAGGCTTGCCGCCAATGGTGGCTTTCGCCAGATTACTGGCGAGGTAGTCGGGCAAAAACATCTGGTTTCGGAAATCGGCTTGTTTGTCCGCCGGTAAGCCAAGAATGAGATCAATACCAAAATCCGCCCAAGGCTTTTCCCGAATGTACTCATCGAGCAGTTCCCGGAATGTCACCGCACGTACCGTATCCGGTTGGTAGCTAAGATCAAATTGTTTTTCAAAAATATCCCGAAAAACGGTGGCACAATTATCATAAAAAAAATCATACAAATAATAACGATTCTCCGGCTGGTAATTCCAGTTTAAAAACTCGATCAGCCGGGCTTCCTGTTCGTTGGTAAGATTCAATACCTGCTCGGTGAGCGAGCGATTTTCCAACTGATAGTAATACGCCAAGTCTGCTGTCTGGTCAATGCTCAGCATATACGGCAGCTTACCGCGAATAAATTTTAAATAAAAATTGGGCGTATCAAAATCAAAAGTGCCATAATTATATAAAATATCCTGACCAGTAAATACATCGCGCACGCGGATGGCGCTGTGCCCGAATACTGCGTACAAATCTTCGCCCGGCGAGCCCGTGACCAGGCTGATGGTAATACCATTATCCAGCGAATCTGCCTGGGCAAAAGCACCCAACCAGATCAACAGTAAAAATATGATATGCTTGACTTTATTTATCATTCATCATTGATTATTTAATAATTCTCCGATCGTTCTATCGTCCGGTCACGTGCTCTCCCCTTCTTCCCTCTATCATCTTCATATACCTCAAAAGCACCCCCCAAGCCATGATGGCACTTATAATAAAACCCACTTTCCCGTCACGCCAGCCTTGTTGTATCATAAAGTGTTTCAAAAATCTGAAAAACGGTTTCCAGAATAGGTGAAAATAAGTCACCCTGGGCGTTTTTTTCGCATAATCCTGCGCCGACCACTCACCGTAGCGGTACATTTTGTCTAAAAAATGACGCAAATCCCGGAAGGTGTAATGTTCCATTTTATTTTTCAACCGCCCGATGCGCAAGCCCTCGGTCATGATTTCTTCGTGTACCTGTTTGTCGTTGTAGCGGCAGCTTTTTCGGAAAAACCGCACCACGGCATCGCCCTGCCAGCCCGAGTAATGAATTTTTTGCCCCATAAAATAATTCTGCCGGCCGATCCAGAACGCATCATAAGGGATATCTGACTTTGTCAGCCAATCCTGGATTTCGGACTTCAATTCCGGCGTCACACGCTCGTCGGCATCCAGGAGCAAAATCCATTCATTCGAAACCTTCGGAATCGCCCAGTTTTTTTGATCTGCCGGACCCTGATATGCCCGCTGTACTACCCAATCAGTATATTCTTTGGCGATCGCCACCGTATCATCTGTACTAAATGAATCCACGACCATGATCTCATCCGCCCAACGCACGGTTTCCAGCACCTCGCGGATGTTGTGCGCTTCGTTGTACGTGGTTATGATAACAGAAACGGGCTTCATGGATTCATATTTTTATAGGAATGTTGTTTTTCTGTAACAAAAACCGAACCCCCATTACCGAAAATATGATATAAATCGAGGTTCCCAATTGCGTTTCCAGGGTTTGTTCTACCACAAATGACAAAATCATGATGACATGAAAAGCACCGATCAATAAATTCTGCCAGGATTTATCATAAAATAACGGCAATAGTGTCGCCCAACTAAAGATCAATAGCCCAAACAGCCCCGAAGCCGCATAAAACAAAACATATTCGCTCTGCGGGGTGTATATTATATCCAACAATTCAGGATATTTACTTTGCAAATATACTGCCGTCTCGTCTTTGATATCACCCCAGCCGATACCAAACATTGGTTGCTGATTACCCAGTTGAATTCCTGCTTCGATCGTCGCCAAACGATAGGAATCGGACAAATCCGCCAGGCGCTCACCTTTGGTAATCTGCTCTAAACTCCAGCGCATGTAGCCAATTTTGTTCCACAGGGTCGGTACGAAGCGCATCGCCAGTACGGCGCCGCCGAGCATCAATACCGCCATTCCAATTCCTAGCGCATAACGCCTGGTTTTCAGAATATAATGCAAGATAAAAAATCCCATAGCCCCGTAAAGCGACACCAGCCCGGTGCGTACTGCCAATACGTGTAAATAAACAATTAGTAAAATAGTTATAATTAGCATCATAATCCGCTCTACAGGAAACCGGATGTAATATTTTTCCTGATGCAAATACCAGCCAATGGCAACGCAAATCGCCACAATCAGACTAAAGCGGATGTGCATGACCGGCGTAAATAGCACATGTCCTTGCTTATACGCTTCGGTGACAGCTTCATAATTTAAAACGTATAAGCCGATGGAATAGGTGCAAATAGCAGCAACTACCCAAAAGAAGCTCGCCAATATTGGGAAGAAGACGCTTTTGTCGAATCGGGGCACAGCAACGATCGCAAAGGGCAATAACAAAAAGGGCAATTTCATTTGCAGGCGATTGGCAAGCCAGTCCAGATTGTCTGACCATAGCCCACTGACTAAAACGATCGAGAATATCGCAGTGAAGCCTGTCAATACTCGATTTTGCAGAAAAGTACGAAAATTGCGTCCAATATTTTTATTAAAAACAGCATTTGCCGCCAGCCCGATCATCCCGATACTCATCGCAGCTTCGGAGAATAGCAATCCCATCAGCACCAGCACGATGCTGCCAATTCCGACCGTTTGATGCGTGAGCCACTTATTCAAGTTTTACATTTCAAGTTCAAAAAATTAATAGATCGCCAACAGTCAATTTGTAATTATTTACTTTCAACTAAATAATTTTGCCGTAGGCAATAAAATGATGGTTCAGCAGGCTTTCCTTATTATATTGCATTCTTTTGCCAGTTTCCTGATCAATCACCGAGCCGCCGGCTTCCTCCAGAATCAGCTGCGCCGGGCAGGTATCCCACTCACTAGTTGTACTTAGGCGCGGGTAAATATGGGCTTCGCCTTTGGCAACGATCAAAAATTTCAGCGCACTGCCCTTCGAAACGAGATTCGGCTCATTCAGGCTATCAATAAAGGCTTGGGTAGCATCGCTCAGATGCGAGCGCGAGCACACCACGTTCAGTTGCGAATCACTCAAGCTAAAGCTGGAAACTTCGAGCTTGATGCGTTCGCCTTTGCTTTCCAGGAAAGCACCTTCGCCGCGCACCGCCCAGTACATCTCATCCAGCGCCGGCACGAAGACCACACCCAGCACCGGCTCATTGCGATGCACCAGCGCGATATTCACAGTAAATTCGCCGTTGCGCTTCAGGAATTCCTTGGTGCCATCGAGTGGATCCACCAGCCAATAATATTCGTATTCTTTTCTTACTTCGTAAGGTATCTGCTTGCTCTCCTCAGAAATGATCGGAAACTTCGGATCCAGTTGTACCAGTCCGCTTGTAATAATATCGTTTGAGGCTTTATCTGCCAGCGTTAGCGGCGACTGATCGTCTTTGAGTTCAATTGGCATATCCGCCACGTTGCCGTACACACTCAAAATGGCAGCTCCGGCGCGCCGGGCGATTTGGGCGGTTTCGCCTACCAGTTTTTGTTTATCCATTTGATGAATAGGTGTTTTAGAGTAACGATGCAAAGGTAATCCTGATGGAGCGAAGTTCAAAGGGTTCGGGTTTAAAGTTCAAAAAGCAATCAGCAGCGTTTGACTGCGCCTCTTTACAACCCAAATTTCTATCATTTCGACCTGTATTTTTGTCACTTCAGCCTGAAAACCGCGCCAATAGCATATCCATGCGGTTGCCCGCCTGCCACTTTTGCCTGTAATTTTGCGTCTATAGAAAAAAAGAAGCCAGAATTTTTTATTTCAAATCTGACTTCTCTCCTCTTATAAGTAAGTAAGCAAATTTAAATATATTTTATATATTTGACCTATGGGTCGAA
>CAZQTF010000077.1:0-15616 GCA_964596135.1 uncultured Saprospiraceae bacterium
AATCGGCTCGCCTTTATACATGCCTACCGGCGCATCTTCTTTGAGTTTTTGCTCGATAAGCTCTATCGCTCGCTCGCGGTTGATGCTCAGCGGGTCTTCTCCCTTGGGAATGGATATATATTTATCGCCAAACTTTATGTACGGACCAAAACGCCCTGCCCCGACCGACACTTCTTCTCCCTTATATTTTTCGAATTCGCGCGGCAACTGAAATAATTTTAACGCCTCCTCGAAGGTTATTGTTTCAATGGATTGCCCAGGCTGCAGATTTGCATAGCGAGGCTTTACTTCTTCGCCCAATTCTTCCGGTGTTCCAATCTGAATCACCGGTCCGTTACGCGACATCCGCGTCAATAACGTGTATCCCGATTCGGGGTCTTTGCCCAGAACGCGTTCGCGCGTAGGACGACCAGCGTGTTCCAGCGTTTCTTCCACTGTATCGTGAAATGGCTGGTAAAAATCTTTTAAAACCGACGTCCATTGCTGCTTACCATTGGAAATTTCGTCAAACTGCTTTTCAATTTCAGCGGTAAACTGGTAATCCATAACTTCCTCGAAATGTTCGTCAAGGAAATCGCTAACGGTAATACCCATATCAGTTGGGATCAGGCGATTGCTCACGGCGCCGGTGATCTCCGAATCTTCTTTTTTGGAAATTTTCCCCTCTTTCAATGTTAAAACCGTAAACTTGCGTTCTACGCCTTCTCGCGTTTCCTTTACAACATAACCGCGACCTTCTTCCATAATTTTACTGATAATCGGCGCATACGTGGAGGGGCGACCAATACCAAGTTCCTCCAGCCTTTTTACCAAGCTGGCTTCAGTGTAGCGCGCCGGCGGACGGGTGAAGCGTTCGGTAGCGGTCATATGATTCAAGAACAGTGATTGCCCGACCTTGAGCGGCGGGAGCATCCCTTTTGCTTCTTCCTCTTCTTCATCGTCTTTCGATTCGAGATAAACTTTCAGAAAGCCATCGAATTTCAGTACCTCGCCTTCTGCCTGCAAAAATTCGCCCGCCATAGTAGAAATGCCAATTTTTACAACGGTTTTTTCCAATTGCGCATCTGACATCTGCGAAGCAATGGTGCGTTTCCAGATCAATTCGTACAAACGCTGCTCATCTCGATCAGAAGTGACGTTTTGATGGTCAATGTAAGTCGGGCGAATGGCTTCATGCGCTTCCTGGGCATTGGCAACTTTATTTTTGTAGTTGCGAACTTGTAAGTATTGTTTACCGTATTGTTTTTCAATTTCTTGCGCAATAGAACGTACCGCCAGATCGCTCAGATTGGTCGAATCGGTACGCATATAGGTGATATGCCCTGCTTCATAAAGGCGCTGTGCCACCGACATGGTGCGCGATACCGAAAAGCCAAGCTTACGGCTGGCTTCCTGCTGTAGGGTGGAGGTCGTAAACGGCGCTGCCGGGCGGCGTTTCAACGGCCGTAACTCGATGTCTTCAATGTTAAAACTGGCGCCAATACACTTCCCTAAAAATTGCTGCGCATCTTGTTCCGTATCGAAGCGATCCGGGGCTTCTGCTCTGAGTGCAACCGTTTTCCCCTGCTCGTTTTTGACATCAAAAACAGCGACAATGCGATAAAAGGGTGTTGATTTAAAATGATTGATTTCCCGCTCTTTTTCAACAACCAGCTTCAAGGCGACCGATTGCACCCTGCCTGCCGAGAGTTTTCCTCGAATCTTGCGCCAAAGCACGCCCGATAATTCATAGCCTACCAAACGGTCGAGGACGCGACGTGCCTGCTGGGCATTGACCAAATCGAGGTCTATGGTGCGTGGTTGCTGAATAGCATTCTGGATAGCAGGTTTAGTGATTTCCCGGAAAACGATGCGTTTGGTTGTTCGCTCGTCCAGCCCCAGCACATGACACAAATGCCACGAAATGGCTTCTCCTTCACGATCTTCATCTGTTGCAAGCCACACTTCATCTACCTTTTTCACCCAATCTTTCAGTTCTTTCACCACTTTTTTCTTTTCGGGCGAAACAACGTATTTAGGCTTAAAATCTTTTTCAATATCTACCGCATTGTCGCCTTTTTCCAGATCCCGGATATGACCATAACTCGACTTTACCGTAAAATCCTTTCCCAGAAACTTCTCAATGGTCTTAGCTTTTGCCGGCGACTCCACGATCAACAAATTTTTCGGCATATATTCAGGGTATTTGTTTATCTAACATATAAAAAGGTACAACCCAACTTTTGTTGTGCAAAAGCCAGTTGAATCGAACTGCAAAATTAAAAGACTTCTGATAAAAAGAAAGGATTCCACTCCGAGAGCGCCTTACGTCCGACAGCAAAACGTTCGGAAAAGCTTCACCAGCAAAGTTTCTGGCAGAAAACACAAATCATAAAATGCATGTAGAAATGCAGACGCGGCTATCGGTCGGGGCAGCTACTACAGCGTTTGCCTTTCTTGTATTTTTTGCAACACTTTTTTTTGTTCTTTTTACCTTGAACGACCGGAAGCGGAAACGGCAATTGCACCTGAGTTGGATCAATGGATACGTTTTGATTTGATTTATTCATATTAAGTCTAAATTAACATCACAAATATAAACGTAAAGAAGATTCTTACAAATGACTTCCATCAATTCGTCATGTGAAACAGAAAATTTTACACTCCTCTAACAGAAATGAGCGCTTTAGTCAACCCTGTACCGCTTTTCTCATAAAGCACTAATTATCAAATATTTAAAAAACAACAACTTTTTATGTTGCGGCTTTGTCAAGTTGTCTTTTTTCGGCAGGACACTAACTGGCAAGAAATAGCTTTGCTTATTTTTATGATCGCAGAATATAAAATTAAAAAAAAGCCGCTTTGTAGGATTAAATTTTTTTTATCCTAAACAAAGCAGCCAATTATTCCAATTAAAAAAACAAAATTATGAAAAATTTTGCACTCATTTTAGCCATGACGTTTTTCTCCTTTGCGGCATGGGCACAGCGCGGCACTGTCTCCGGCAAGGTTACGGATGCAGCCAGCGGCGACCCGCTCATTGGCGCCAATATCATTCTTGAAGGCACGACCACCGGCACGCTGAGCGACGTAGATGGGAATTTCCAGATTGCATTGCCCGCAGGCGAGCAAACGTTGATTGTCTCTTATGTGGGTTACGCAACGGTGACCCAAAAAGTAACGGTGACCTCTGGTAGTGACACCCGGCTGGATGTGGCACTGGAACTCACCAATCTGGTTGGTCAGGAAGTTGTTGTCTCAGCTTCGCGTAAAGCAGAAAAGCTGACCAATGCCCCTGCCACTATTTCAGTGATCAGCGCCAAAGCGATTTCCGAATTACCTTCCTTCAATGTTGCCGAATTGCTCGGGCGTCAGCGCGGTTTGGACTATGTGCGCTCCGGGGTGCTCGGTATTGGGGTGAACGCGCGGGGCTTCAACAGCGCATTTAATCCTAAAAACCTGCAAATCAACGACAACCGTTTATCCTCCCTGATTGCGACCGGCTTGCCGCTGGGTGCATTGAGTACTACCGTAAAAGAAGATGTTGAAAGAGTAGAAGTGATTTTGGGTCCTTCCTCGGCCTTGTATGGTCCGAACGCGCACAATGGCTTGATCAATACGATCACCAAAGATCCGCGTACCTATCAGGGCACTACCATAGCATTAGGAGCTGGAAATCAAAGCGTTATCACGGCTCGCCTGCGCCATGCGACCAAACTGAGCGATAAATTTGCTTTTAAAATAACCGCCGAATACACGCAGGGAGAAGAATTTGAATTCACCGACACTGTTTATTACACCAACACAGCTTTCGACAATAGATTATTCGGTGGCACCGGTGATGGCAGCAAACTGATTTTTCATGCTGAGCCAGAACTCGAACTCGACCGCAATTTCAATTCACTGCGCGGTGAAGCCGGTTTGTACTATTCTGTGACCGACAAAGCTGACCTGATTTTTACCTACGGCTACAGCAACAGCAACAACATCGGAAACACCAACGCAGGACGTAACCAAATCAAAGACTGGCAATTAAACATATTTCAATTACGTTATGTATCACCGCGATTTTTTGCCCAGGTATATTACACCGACAGTAAAACCGACGAAACCTACGCCATGAACCAACGCACCCAAAACTACCTCAGCTTCAAAGACGCGGGCTTCAGCGAAGAAGAAGCCAGAAGACGCTCTTTTAAAGAGCAGTGGTTTGGCACCAGCCCACAGGTTGGTCTTGCCCTCAACCGAGGCGCCGTTTTCCAGGATAACTCCAACCGCCTGAACGCAGAAGCGCAATACAATAATGAAATTGCCGGATTCAACTACATCGTTGGTGTGCAATACCAGCGCGACAATGCCAACAGCAAAGGTACTTACCTTCTGGATGCCGACGGAACCATTGAAATAGGTCAGATAGGCGGCTACGCCCAATTGGAGCGTCGCTTTGGCGAACATTTTAAGGCAGTACTGGCAGCTCGTGCCGATGACCACGATCTGTACGGATTCAACTTCATCCCGAAGGCAGCTTTGCTGTATATTACTAATGCCGGCGCATTCCGTGTCACTTATGGCAAAGGGATCGCTGCGCCAACCATTCTGAACCTCGAAGCCAACATTTTCGGCGGCGTGCTCCTGGGCAATGGCAGCGGGTTTACCCTTTCCGACGGTACGAAAATACCGGAGTTGCAGGTAGAAACAATTCAGACTTTTGAAGTGGGTTATAAAGGTTCTTTTGGTAAAAAGCTATTTGTTGATGCCAATGCTTACTACAACATCTCCGAAAACTTTCTCAGCCCATCAATCAACATTGCGACCAACGGTCGTACCGTAACAATGCGCGGCGATCAGCCCATGTCGGAGGTAGTGCCCGGTACGCCTGCAACCGGCGCGACACTGGTGCTCACCTACCTCAATTTTGGAAAAGTGAATACTTATGGTTTTGATGCGTCTTTGAATTACAGCTTTACAGATGCGTTGACCGGCACATTGAATTATTCCTGGTTTGATTTTGATCTGGACACAGCCGATCCGGCAAACGATGGCAATAAAAATGGCAAAGTGGATGAAAATGACCTCCCGATCAACACGCCAACGCATAAGCTGGGCGCAGGTTTGAATTACACCAAAACTAAGTTCTTCGCATCCTTGTTTGGTCGTTGGGTACAGGAATACGACTTTTTCTCGGGTATCAACGTAGCTGCTAAAACCAATCGCGATCTGATCTACGCCGGTTCGCCGGTAGTGGAAAATGCCCGCGTCGGTCGCTCGTTCAATTACGGTCCGCTAGGTGGCTTCTTCAACCTCGATGTCGCGGTGGGCTATCGCTTCAACGATACGTTTACCCTGTCTGGTCAGGTCGTAAATATTTTGGATCAGGAGGTGCGTGAATTTGTGGCATCGCCTGCAATAAAGCCGCTTTATTCTGTAGAACTGAAAGTGAATCTGCCGGCATTTGGCGGCAAAAAATAATGATCAAATAAGATAATAGAATGTTGGAGTAATAAAATCGTAGTTTTATTCAAATTATGACGCTTTAAATTTTATTATTCCAGCATTCTCAAAAAAAATTACATGCAAAACGCTATTATCATCTCTTCTGGGGCGTATGCTCCTGAGCGCGTATTGCCCAATAGTTACTTTGATAAATTGCTGGGCGAAGATGTAAGTACCTGGTTAAGTGAAAATGTGGAAATATACGAACGCCATTGGTGCGCCGAAAACGAAAGTACCGTTGATCTCTGCGAACGAGCAGCTCATCAGGCAATGAACAGAGCCGGAATTAAGCCGGAAAACCTAAACCTGATCATCATTGCTACAGATACCCCCGAATTTATTTCGCCTTCAACGGCGTCGGTATTGCAGGATCGTCTGGGAGCAATCAATGCCGGAACCTTCGACATTAACACTGCCTGCGCGGGTTTCGTCACTGCACTAGACGTGGGTTCCAAATACATTCGCGCCGACGAACGCTACCAATACGTGCTAGTTATTGGTGCATATGCCATGAGTAAATATTTGAACAAAACCGACAAAAAAACCGTGACTCTTTTTGCTGATGGCGCTGGAGCGGTTATTTTGAAATCTGTGCCCGAAAACGGCAAAGGTTTTCTAGCCAGCGAGCTAATCACGCAGGGGCAATACTATGGCTGGATGGGCATCTATGCAGGGGGTACGCATCAGCCGGTGAATGAAACGGTTTTACACAACCATGATCATCAGCTTAAATTTGTAAAAAAATTCCCCAAAGAACTGAATCCAGAAATATGGTCAAAAATGACCCGAAATCTGTGCACCCGCATTGGCATTGCGCCAGAAGAAATTGACCAGTTTCTGATCACACAAATCAATATCAATAGCATCCGTGAAACACTGGATTTGCTGGGTCAGCCTCACGAAAAGGCGCACACGATCATGCATCATTATGGCTATACCGGTTCGGCTTGTATCCCGATGGCACTAAACGATGCCTGGGAAAAAGGCAAAATTAAATCCGGTAATTTGATCGTACTGATTGGCTCTGGCGGCGGACTGGCGTTTGCAAGTGCAGCTTTCAGAATGTAGTCATTCATGGTTTCATGGTTTTACCATGTTTTATCTTTTCTTTGAATTCCATCAAGAATAATTTTGTGATATACAGAAAAATTAAAGCCATAAATCAGAGAAATCAGAAAAAAATGGAGGTATTTCAACAAGACTGGGCGGCGAAGTGGGCATTGTACAGTCCTCGTAAAACTGCGCTGAAAGAGTACGAAACGCAACGCACGCTGACCTATGGCGAGCTTAATCGCCTGGGTAACCGCCTAGCACACCTGTTGGCAGCATCCTATAGCATCGGAAAAGGTGACCGCATTGCTATTCTGGCTGAATTTTGCTTGGAATATATTGTGTTGTTTGCGGCAGCCCAAAAGACCGGCTGTATCCTCGTGCCTCTGAATTACAGGCTGACGGCTGCAGAGATTGATTATTTGTTGCAAAATTCAGAACCCAAATTGGTCATCAGCGAAACCAAATTCCAGTCTGTACTGGAAGCAGCGTCTAGTTATCCGAGTGTTCCGAGTCATTTGCCACTGGAAGAATTAACCATCGCATTAGACAAATCCCGTCATGATCCCAAAGACGATTTCTTTGATATTCAATCGGTTGCAGAGGATGATCCCATATTCATTCTCTACACGTCTGGCACAACCGGTTTTCCGAAAGGTGCACTGTACACCCACAAAATGCTATTTTGGAACAGTATTAATACGGCAATGAGCCTCATCGTAAATTCCGAGAGCCGAACGGTGAACTGTATGCCGCCTTTTCATACCGGTGGTTGGAATGTATTGCTCACGCCTTTCCTGCATCATGGCGGCTATACCTGCCTGCTGAAAAAATTCAACGCGACGACAGTCCTTCAATTGCTTCAGGAAGAAAATGTTACACTTTTTATGGGCGTCCCAACGATGCTAAAAATGATTGCCGACGACCCGAATTTTGCCAAAGCGCGATTCCCGAATTTGCTGTACATTATCGTTGGCGGCGAGCCAATGCCCATTCCATTAATTGAAAAATGGGACGAAAAAAACGTGCCCATTCGACAGGGCTATGGCATGACCGAAGTCGGACCAAACCTGACTTCACTGCATCAGGACGATGCCCTACAGAAAAAAGGCTCAATCGGACGCCCCAACTTTTATGTGCATATCCGAATAGTGGATGCCAATGGCAAAGACGTACCATCCAACGAACCTGGCGAATTGCTGCTCAAAGGTCCGATGATGACTCCCGGCTACTGGCGCAATCTGGAGGCTACACAAAAAGCAATTGAAAATGGCTGGTTTCATACGGGCGATATGGTACGACAAGACTTTGAGCAATACATTTACGTAGTAGATCGCATTAAAAACATGTTTATTTCCGGTGGCGAAAACGTCTATCCGGCGGAAGTAGAAAGAATAATTGTGACACACCCTGATGTTGCCGAAGCGGCAGTCATCGGCGTCCCGGATGAAAAATGGGGCGAAGTCGGCAAGGCTTTTATTGTCAAGAAACCAAATAAAAATTTGAATATCAATGAATTAAAAGAACATTGCCTGCAACAGCTCGCCAAATTCAAAGTACCAAAATATTTTGAACTGATCGAGGCATTGCCCAAAAATGATACCGGAAAAATAAATCGTATGGCATTGAAATTTCTTTGACCACCAGAAGGGGTACAACCATAATGATTTACTGTTTTTCTATTATCTGATAGATTAACAACCTGTTAACAATTATTCCCACTGCGTTAACACAAGTTGCCGAAGCATTTCCTAACTTTGTGGTTCTAAAGTTGTTGATATTTTACAACTTTTTCCACTAAAAAATTCTTCACTAAACTGTTAAAAACCAGACATGATGATGTTCAAACAAATCAAACCTGTACTCATGGCAGTAGCAGTGTTGGCTTTGCTCGCAAGTTGCCAGACTGCTAATAAAGATGTAAGAGACGCTGCTCGCAACGCTGTTGAAACAGGTGTTCAGCCTGCAGATCCCAACGCTCAGGCATCCGTTCAGCCCACTGTTCCGGCTGGTCCAACTACCTCAATAGAATTTGAAGAAACTGAATTTGACTTCGGAACTGTACAGGAAGGTCAAAAGGTTTCACACACCTACAAGTTCAAAAACACAGGAAAAGAACCATTAGTACTGAGCGATGCCAAGGGTAGCTGCGGTTGTACGGTACCGAAATGGCCACGTGAGCCGATCGCTCCGGGCGCTACAGGTGAAATCGTTGTGGAATTTAATACGCAGGGCAAAGCGGGCAACCGTAACCAAAAAGTAACCCTGACCGCCAATACAAATCCGCCACAAACATTCCTTTCACTGAAAGGCGTAGTAGCTGGCGGCGCCGAACCTAACGTACAGGTAAATCAATAATGCGGAGTCTTGGAAAAAAAAAGCGGGTAGCGTCCATATAGAGCGTTACCCGCTTTTTTTTTAGGTGACATAAGCTCAAAACGCCAGCAATTCTTCGACATGTTTCTCAATCGTTTTCAAAGTCGCTTCATCCGTGATTTCTCCGTTTTCATCCAGCAATTGCTCAATCCGAGAAATCGGAACTTTATTGGGCATCACAATCGTCCCCACATGATTTAATACGCCGGTCAAGTGCTCCATGCCGCGCAGATTGCCCGCCCGACCAGTAGACACGCCCACCAGCGCTGCTTTCTTACCTTTAAAAGTCGCTTTATATTCCCGAACAGAACAGGCATCAATAAATAATTTAACCACGCCCGGGTAGCTTCCGTTGTATTCTGGGGTCACATACACGAATTTATCAGCCGGAATCATATATTCTTCCTGCAACTTCATCAAATTCGCAGATTGCCCTTCGCTCTCGTACATGCCTGTGTGAAACCAATCGTGGGGAATTTCTTCCAAAGCAAGCAATTTTACAGGCTCATTGGTTTTCAACCGGATCATTTCTTCATATTTTTGCGCAAAACGCAGGCTTTCGCTTCGTTTTCTATTGCTCCCTGAAATAACCGTTATCATCGCATCCTCGCTTTTTTGAAAAATAAACATACAATGTTTTTAAACTGGCAAATGTTCAAAATCAGGCAGCTTTTAGAAAATTAAGCCTGAGTTAACTTCATTTTGGCAAAAAGCTCTTATATTGGTTGGCGAGTCTACAGCAAAAAATAGAAATACGCTAAATTTATAAAATTATGAAAGTTACATACTACGGACATGCATCCTTCGGTATTGAAATGGGAGGCAAACATCTTCTATTCGATCCTTTTATCAGCCCGAACGAGCAAGCAGAAAATATTCACGTCAATGACCTGAAAGCGGATTATATCCTCCTGTCGCACGCACATGGCGACCACACCGCCGATGCCGAAAACATCGCCCGAAATACCGGTGCTGAGCTCATCTCCAATGCAGAAATAATTGGCTATTACAGCGACAAAGGCATCAGCGGACACATGATGAATCACGGTGGCAAATGGAAATTCGACTTTGGAATCGTAAAATATGTCAACGCCGTACACTCCAGCAGTTTTCCCGATGGTTCCAATGGTGGCAATCCTGGCGGTTTTGTTATCTGGAACGCTGAAAACTGTTTCTACTTTGCAGGCGATACAGCGCTGACTATGGACATGAAACTTATTCCGATGACCTGTCCGAAGCTCGATTTCGCAATTTTGCCTATCGGTGACAATTTCACCATGAGCTACGAAGATGCCTGCGTTGCCAGCGATTTTATAGAGTGCGAAAAAATCATTGGCTGTCATTACGATACCTTTGGTTATATCAAAATTGATCACGAGGCGGCAAAAAATGCTTTCGCAAAACGCGGAAAAGAA
Organism: uncultured Saprospiraceae bacterium; assembly: GCA_964596135.1. Lineage (GTDB taxonomy): Bacteria > Bacteroidota > Bacteroidia > Chitinophagales > Saprospiraceae > JADJNW01. The sequence goes on from CAZQTF010000077.1 coordinate 10,314, forward strand.
TTAATTTTGTTGTCCATTGGTGAAAGCCTTCACATCTGACAGGCTAAATACTAAGACAAAGACATTGGTTTTCAACCTTTTAATGACAGACAGCCGATGAACAATCCCATCAATATCTGCATCATCGGAGTAACCGGACGCAACTATTTTTACACCTAACTTCTGATTGACAAAAAGTTACGGATTGTATTACTAATTATGGGATAACAGAATGCAGACCCCCAGAAATGCATCTGGCTTCTGAATTCTGGCATCTGTAAAGTCGCTCAAACAATGGGAAAAGTTGTAGCAATTGCAAATCAAAAAGGCGGAGTCGGTAAAACCACGACCGCCATCAATCTGGCTGCCAGCCTTGCCATCCTGGAAAAAAAGGTGCTGCTGATAGATGCAGACCCTCAGGCAAACTCGTCGTCTGGTGTCGGAATTATGCCTGAAGAAGCCGAAAACACTATTTACGACTGTATTATCAACGAACTGGATCCGGTCAATGCCATTTATGAAACGGAAACTCCGAATCTGCATATCATCCCTTCAAGCATTGATCTGGTCGGCGCAGAAATCGAGCTGGCAGGACGCCAGCGCCGGGAGTTTGTACTCAAAGGCATTGCCGATAAGGTGAAAAATAATTATGATTACATTTTTATTGATTGCCTGCCTTCGCTTGGTTTGATTACGATCAATGCACTGACGGCGGCTGATTCGGTGTTGATTCCGGTGCAATGCGAACAGTATTCACTGGAAGGATTGGGGAAATTGCAGGACACCATTCGGCTGGTAAAGCAAACACTGAATCCGGCGCTAAAAACCGAAGGAATTTTGCTTTCCATGTACGATAGCCGCCTGCGCTTGTCGAACGTGATCGTGGGCGAAGTGCGCGATATTTTCAAAGGACTGGTATTCGATACTATTATCCATCGCAATTCGCGTATCGGCGAAGCGCCGAGCATGCATACACCGGTAGTCATGTTTGACGCCACCAGTCGTGGCAGTATCAATTTTTTAAATCTGGCAAAAGAATTTCTAGAGAAAAATGGTGATAAAATCACTATCAACATCCAGGAAACTGAATTAACGTAAAAATTATTAATTGTATATTGTTGATTGCGTTTTTATTGCGAGATAAATAATCCAAAATATTGCGGTAAGGAAAGGCGATCAATAATCAGCAATTCTGACCAATGGCAAAAAAAATAGACAAGAAAGCGTTGGGTTTGGGGGTAAGAGCGCTGCTGGCAAACATCGAAGACCAGGTTTCAGAAAACCAGGAGGAAGTCGTGAAGGAGCTATCGCACACAGTAGCCATGATCCCTCTTGACGAAATCGAAGTGAATCCCTTTCAACCAAGAAACGAATTCGACGAAGAAGCATTAGCGGAGCTTTCCACATCCATTCAAACGCATGGTTTGATCCAGCCGATTACGGTACGCCGCCTGCATGCACAGGCGTATCAGCTCATCTCGGGGGAGCGCCGTCTGCGCGCTTCCAAAATGGCGGGACTCACAGAAATCCCAGCTTACATTCGCCTCGCCAACGACCAGGAAATGCTGGAAATGGCACTGGTAGAAAACATCCAACGCGAAAACCTCAACGCCATTGAAGTAGCGCTCACGCTATCCCGCCTGAAGGAAGAATGCAGCCTGACCGATGAACAACTGTCGGACAGGGTGGGCAAAGAGCGCAGTACCATTACCAACTACCTTCGCCTGCTCAAGTTGCCGCCCGACATCCAGAAAGCGATCAAGGAAAAAACCATTTCGATGGGACATGCACGCGTGCTGGCAGGTGTAGACGACTATGCCCTGCGCGACTCCCTTTTCCGCAAAACCATCCGCGAAGCCTTGTCGGTCAGAGCCTTGGAAACACTGGCAAGTTCTTACAACGAAAACAAGCCTGCCGGTAAGGAAAAAACTTCTTTGCCCGATGCTTACGATCGGGTACAGCAGCGCCTGCGCGAACGCTTTGGCACGCCGCGCATTCAGGTCAAATTAAAGGGAGCAGGCAAAGGACAGATCGTTATTCCTTTCGATTCGGACGACCAGTTGAATGATATGTTAGAACAATTAGACATTTGAAATCGGGAAATCGGATAAGTGAGATGAGAAAGGTGCTGCCTTCGGTCAATGCTCTGTTTTTCTTTCTTTTACTGGCAGGCTGTAGTTGTGCGCAGCAAGTAGATACGTTGATTATACTGGATTCCAACGCTGTCAAACGCGGTTGGTTCAGCCGAGATTATCCCAATCCCAAGAAAGCCGCTTTGCTGTCCTTGGCATTGCCCGGTGCCGGCCAAGTGTACAACAAAGGTATCTGGTACGTCAAAGTGCCCATTATTTATGGTGCCTTAGGAGGTATGGTATATGCTATCCATTTCAACCAATCCAATTATCGCGATTTCCGAGACGCCTACCGGCTGAAATTGCAGGATAAACCGCATCAATACAGTGGTACTCAATTTGACAACGAACGAGTACTGCGCATACTCCGCGATTCCTATGATAAAAACACACAACTTTCTTACATTGGATTTGTTGCTGTATATGCCCTCCAATCAGTTGAAGCCTTTGTCCATGCGCATCTAAAAACTTTTGATGTCAATGATGATTTAACGTTGAGGGTCAAACCGCAACTGAATACTGATCTGCTCACTGGCGCACCAACTCCAGGGGTGGGTATCGTGCTTGTTTTTGATTGACGCTCGTATCAAAACACCAGTTGAATTATGGATACACCATTGGCGACCTTTGAACCCGCCGCAGGCGGAATGCAAAGCCTTTCTATCGCAGCATTTATTGTGTTTCTGGCTTGTTCGATCGGAACAGTCTTTTTGTTGCGTCAAAAAGCTGGGGGACACGCTCGCGGCAACAATGCCCTCATGGCAATGCTGCTCTTTTTTGTAGGGATAATCTCGCTGGGAACATTCGTTTTTAATACCCTGGCATATCAGCGGGTGGGCACAGTGATCGTTTTCGAGGATGGCATTGAATTAGGGAAGCACAAAATTGTTTTTTCCGATATTGAAAACGCAACTATTGAAAGCACCGGTCAGACTTCTTTTATCAATCCTGATATTCTGAAAAAAACAACGCAAATATTGTTGATTTATGAAAGAAACGGCAAAACCCACGCGCTTTCCTCCGAACACTACGCAGTGGAAGAAATAATGGAAACCATGCGCGCTGCCCTCATAAAGTGGGAACAGCAGCAGAATTAAAACCCCTCTATTTAAGGGATATTTTCTTACAAATAGCGCCCGTGAAGGTCCGCAATTCGATTTCGTAATTCCCAGGCTGGTATTTGCTGAAATCCAGCTCATAAATGGTGTTCACCGGCAGATCGAACACATTATCCTGCAGGAGCACCTCTCCTGCTTGATTTTTCACAACGATGTCACTAAGGTTCACATTCAGCATTTCAAAATCAATGTAATAGAGCTTGTTTTCCTCATCGGCATAGAGCGTCCAATCGCCCCCCTCCTGTTCGCTAATAAAACTTTGCAGTTGAACAGCTTCGATAAGTGAATTGTTGAAGTTGGTTCCCGGTTTTACAGCCATTGTTTGCGCCAGCACCCATTGGCAAGTACCCAAAAACAAGATTGTAACCAGGGTAAAGAGCTTGCGTTGCATGTCGTCTAATTTTGGATATGTTAGAAGGATTTGCAAATATAATTAAGTTTTACTAATATTAAATTTTAAATTATAGAATTAGTTGGGCGATGCGAGATTAAGCGAAATTAGGGTTTTCCAGGGAAGCAATGTATGTTTTGTACTATCCCAATAGAGAAACGCAGGATTTTTTGCTTTATTATGCGTTTCTCAGGATTTTTGTTGCGAAATTTTAACCAATACTTCCCGGATATTGGAATACATTATCGGCTTGCCCGATAAAAATGTTGTTACGTCCTGCCAGACAGCTTTTTCGATGCCTTCGTCGGTTTGAGGTGTCAGTATATTTTCAGCAGTTTGCATAATAAACCAGTGAGTGCATTTCAGAATACGCTGTTTCCCTTCACGGTAAGCATGGTAAGTTTCTGCTAACTGTGCCTTTAATTCCAATTGCTGCAAGCCTGTTTCTTCCTGTACTTCGCGCAAGGCAGCGGCTTCAATACTTTCTCCCGGATCAATCTTTCCTTTAGGCAAATCCCAGAATCCCCGCCGAAAAATCAGCAAGACCTTGCCCTCAAGATTAAAAACCACTCCGCCCGCGGCTTCTATCAGCTTGTACTGTGCGACAAAATCTGCCCACAGCTGCTGCAAATCATCGGAATAAAGCATTACCGAATCGAAACGCTTTCCTTTCTCCAGCATATCAATATAATTGAACAAGAATTTGGGTTTTCCCGGATAACGAGCTATCAAATAGCGATCGTTGCCGGTTTCGGAAGAAATTTCCGCCGTATCTGCCAGCACCAGCGGCGTATCATTGATGTAGATTTTGTACATTTGCATGCAAAATTCCGGATACCTGAATGTTGTATTTGCCTGCGACGGCACGCTTTCAGCATTCAAAAATAAATAATAGGAATGAATAATATTGAAAAAGAAATAGCACAACGCCTGTTGCAAATAAAAGCAATAAAACTGAGCCCACAAAAGCCATTTACCTGGGCATCGGGATTAAAATCGCCGATTTACTGCGACAATCGCCTGATTCCATCCTACCCGGAGATCAGAAAAGTTGTGCTGGAAGGCTTTATAAACAAAGCAAAGGTGTTTGAACCGTTTGATGTAGTAGCGGGCATAGCTACCGGTGGAATTCCCTACGGAACATTGCTGGCAGACCGGCTAAATCTTCCCTTTGTGTACGTACGCTCGAAAGCCAAAGAGCACGGTCACCAGAATCTGGTAGAAGGCGAATTGCCCACGGGCGCCCGCGTGCTGGTGATCGAAGACCTGATTTCGACCGGAGGCAGCAGCCTGAGTGCTGTCAAAGCTATCCGTACCAAAGGTGTCCACGTAGTTGGCGTGCTGGCGGTGTTTACATATGGATTTGAACAGGCCACCGAATCATTTGCCGCCGCAAGCTGCCCGCTGGATACACTGACCAATTATACCGTTTTATTGGAAGAAGCATTAAAGACCCGTTATATTCAATCGGAAGATTTGGAAACACTAAAAGAATGGCGTCAGAATCCGAAAGACTGGAGTGACAAGCACGCCGACCAATAATCGCGAAAGATCACGTGAATAAAGCATCGCCAAATCCGTGCAACATTAAATCAGTATTTCGCAATATATCATTGTGTCTGTTTTCAGCAAAATCGTGAAATAAAGGTAAGACGAATCTATACATTACAACACTAATTATTT
>CAZQTF010000078.1:0-15529 GCA_964596135.1 uncultured Saprospiraceae bacterium
AACAACAATTTACCTTTTCTTTCAATTACTCTCTTTTTTGTCCTGTACTTAGACCCATTTTTTAAAACAAAAAACTGGATTCTTATGAAAAAACATCTTGTGCTATTTTGCCTGTTGGCAATAGCATTCTTAAATATGCCTGATGCCAACGGTCAGGCTGTCGCTCCTGAAAAGGCGCTGCAAAACCTCAAATGGCGCCCGGTCGGGCCGGCGAACATGGGGGGGCGGGTGACCGATATGGTGGGCATTCCGGGCGATCCAAGTACATTCTATGTAGCCGGCGCTGATGGCGGCGTCTTCAAGACCACCAATGGGGGGGTTACGTTTGAAGCGCTTTTCACCGATCAGAAATCTTACAGCGTTGGCGCGCTGGCAATTGCCCCATCCGATCACAACATCGTGTGGTTGGGCAGTGGCGAAGGGGATCCCCGTAATAGCGTCGGTTACGGGCACGGCGTTTATCGCACAACCAACGGCGGCAAAACCTGGAAACATCTCGGGCTGGAGAAGACCGACCGCATCAAACGGATTGTGGTGCATCCCAATGACCCGGATGTCGCCTGCGTCTGTGCACTGGGGCGAGAATGGGGATCCAACGAAGAGCGCGGCGTATTCAAAACGACCGATGGTGGTAAAACCTGGAAAAAAGTATTGTATCTGGACGAAAACACCGGCTGCTCGGACATTGCTATGGATTTATCGAATCCCCGCATTATGTACGCTGGCATGTGGACATTCCGGCGCAAGCCCTGGCGTTTTGATGATGGCGGCAAGAGCACCGCACTTTATCGTACGATGGACGGCGGCGAGACGTGGGAAAAGATTGGCAAAGGATTGCCCGAAGGTCCGATGGCGCGCATTGGGATTTCGATTGCACAAAGCCAGCCAAATACGGTGTATATGATCACGGAGTATTCCAATACCAGTGGTACGCTTTTCCGTTCGGATGATCGCGGCGACAGTTGGCGTTTGGTTAACAAAGACCCGAATATCAATTTCCGACCGTTTTATTACAGCGATATTCGCGTGGATCCCAATAATCCTGAAGTAATTTACTCATTGTCGGGACGCTTACTGAAATCCATGGACGGTGGTAAAACCTTTAAAACCATTGCGCAGGGCGTTCACGGCGATCACCAATCGTTCTGGATTGATCCAGAAAATTCTAACCGACTGCTCAGCGGTAGCGATGGTGGTTATCAGGTATCGTACGATGCCGGTGAAACTTGGGACATCATCAACAACGTGGAATTGTCGCAATTCTATCAATTATGGGTGGATGACCAGCAACCCTACAAGATCTACGGTGGCTTGCAGGATAACGGCACCTGGGTTGGAACGAGCAATTCGCTCCATAGTTCGGGGATCATGAAGCGGCATTGGCTGGCGCTTGCCGGCGGCGATGGTTACTACGCAGTACCGATTCCTGGCGAAGAAGACGAAATTTATGCCAATTTGCAGGGCGGCGTGATTTTTCACGTGGATACGCGTACCGGCAATACCCGCACTATTCATCCGTATCCGAACAAAACCGGCTCAGCGGGCGATGCCATCAAGGATCATAAATACCGCTTCAACTGGGACGCTCCGATTGTAGTGTCTCCGCACGATCCCAATACTGTTTATACCGGCGGCAATGTGATATTCAAATCCACCGATCGCGGTTATAGCTGGGAAGTGATCAGCCCGGATCTGACTACCAACGATAAGAGCAAACAACAATCGTCGGGGGGTGAGATTTATCAAGACAATACGGCAGCAGAATTTCACTGCACCATCATGACCATTGAGGAATCCCCGATTCAGACAGGTGTAATCTGGGCAGGAACCGACGACGGCAACGTTCAAATCACTCGCGATGGCGGCAAAAACTGGGCTAATGTGAAAGACAATATCAAAGGGCTGCCTGCCTTTGCCTGGATTCATAAAATCCATGCTTCTAATCACAATGCAGGTACTGCTTTTGTAGCCGTGGACAATCACCGCAGCGACGACTACCGCGCCCTGGCGTTTATGACCACCGATTATGGCAAAACCTGGACCAAGATCAGCGATGGGTTGCCGATGGATTGGGTATACACTGTGCGCCAGGATCCGAAAAATCCCAACCTGCTCTACGCCGGTATGGAGCATGGCATTTATGCCTCCTGGGATATGGGTAAAACCTGGACCCGCATCAACAACAACCTGCCGTCGGTATCGGTGCGCGAATTGCGCGTGCAGGCGCGCGAGGGCGATCTGGTAGTGGCAACTCACGGGCGGGGCGTCTGGATTTTGGATGACATTCGGCCTCTACAGGAATGGAATGGTGCTACTGGCAAAGACGTCGCATTGCTCGAACCGCGTCCAGCAATTCGCTGGCAATTGGCAACCCAGATGGAAAACCTGGGAGATCGCACCTACACTGCACCCAATCCCGATTACGGCGCTTATATTAACTTCTACCTCGCTCAGGATGCGAAAGAAAAAATTACCTTGCAAGTGCTTGATCCACAAGGAAATAAAGTGCGGACATTAACCGATACAACCGCAAAAGCTGGATTTAACCGCATGGTGTGGGATTTGCGCGCTGATACGGGCGCCCGGGAGGAAGGTGGCGGTGGATCTTTCCGTAGAAATATGGGACCTTTGGTGGTGCCGGGCACCTACACGCTGGTGTTGTATGCGAATGGCAAAAAATTGGAAACGACAGTAGAAGTGAAAGCTGATCCGCGGATTGAAATGACTCAAAGCGATTACGAAGCCCAGTACAAAACCGTGATTTCCCTGCAGGCGTTGATGGCGCAAACGCAGGAAATGATCCGCAGTACCGATAAAATTCTCGAACAACTGGACGATTTGAAGAAAAAGATCAAGGATGCGCCGGATAAAGCCAAATACGAATCAACTATTGCCAATATTGACAAAGCAATGGAAGATGCTAAGGCGTTGAAGAATTTATTGCGTCGCCCGCCGCCTGCGATGAATTATCGCCAGCGACCGGAATTACTCGAAGAAATTCGCTCTCTGACGTTTGCCATTGCGGGCACAACTGCCAAACCTGCCACTCAGCAACTGGGGCGTGTAAACGAGTTGAAGGAGGAAACCACTGCCGCGCTGAGTTTACACGATGAATTGGTCACAAAGCAAATTGCGGTTATCAATAAGGAAGTTGAAAATCTGTCGCAAATTGTTGTGAAAACGTTGGGTAAGCCTTAAAAGATTTTGAACACAGAAAACATAAGATGGGCAGGACGTTACCAATTGCGCACTGCCCGTCATTTTTTTTAATGCTGAATTACTTCTTCCACAGCAGGTGTATTTTCGCTCAGTACTTTTGGTACTTTGGGTCGAATGATCAGACGCAGCGACTGATCATAAGTGAAATAATTCCAGACCCAGTTGATAAAGACGAACAGCTTGTTTTTGATTCCCAACAGCGTAAAAAGGTGTACAAACATCCAGACAAACCACGCGAATGCACCCTGAAACCGCCAGTAAGGCAAATCAACTACCGCCAGGTGTCGCCCGATCGTTGCCATCGAGCCTTTATCCTGATACGAAAATACCCGCATCGGCTGCCCTTTTTGCTTCAATTTTAAATTTTTGACCAAACGCTTCGCCTGTTGAATAGCAACCTGCGCTACCTGCGGCTGCCCTTTGGGATATTTTTCTTCGGTCATAAAAGCTATATCGCCAATGGCAAAAATGTTGTCATAGCCTTCTACCTGATTGAAACGGTTGACTCTGAGACGATTACCCGGAGCGATGATCTCTTTAGGCAACCCTTCGATCTTGGAGCCGCGAATGCCAGCCGCCCAGATCACTTTGTTGGCGCGGAGTTTCGTGCCGTCGTTCATATGAATCCACTTGCCGTCAAAGTCGGTTACAAAAGTATTCAGCTTAATTTTTACATCCAGTTGTGACAGAAATTGGTGCGCCTTGGCAGAAGCCTGCTCCGACATCGTGCTCAGCACGCGCGGTGCGCCTTCGATCAGGTGAATGTCCACTTCGCTGACGTTCAGTTCCGGATAATCTTTTGGCAGGATGAATTTCTTCATTTCCGCCAGCGAGCCGGCAACTTCCACTCCAGTGGGACCCCCACCCACCACCACAATGTCCAGCAGTCCTTGTCTTTCTTCATAATCGGCGGTTGTAAGTGCTTTCTCGTAATCGTTCAGGATACGGTTGCGCAAATACAAGGCTTCTGCCACTGATTTCATCGGGATCGCCCTGCCGGCAATCTGTTCATTGCCAAAGAAATTTGTTTCGGCGCCCATTGCCAGCACCAGAAAATCATATTGCAAGTCGCCAATATTGGTATAGATGGTATTCGTGGTGGGATCTACGGATTTTACTTCCGCCATGCGGATAAAAATGTTTGGCGAAAGCTGAAACAACTTGCGGAGCGGAAAAACAATGGAACTTGGCTCCAACCCCGACATAGCCACCTGATAAAACAATGGCTGAAACTGGTGATAGTTGTTTTTATCAACCAAGACGATTTGATAATCTTTATGGGCAAGTTTGCGCGCAAGCGTTAAACCGGCGAAGCCCCCGCCAACAATGACGAGGCGTTTTTTTTCGGATGCGGGAATATTGATGGTCATGGCAAAATAAAATTTTGTCTTAGCAAAACTACTTACTAAAATACGTCGCATCCGACTGTAAAGTTCGCCGATGAGATTAAAAAAAATTAAAAAGGTGGAGTGATTGTCTTATTGGATTTTAACTTGTTGAATACCAGGATTGTATTGCTGGCTCAGCGCGTCAATAAGTTGATGGTAATGCTTTTTATTTAATTGAAAATCAACATCTTCTATTTCCAAAATTAAAATTGGCAATGCTTGTTCAGCTTTAAAAAATTCAAAGTACGTATTTTGAATCTGGGTCAGATATGCTGGTGAAATATCTTTTTCGAATGCTCTGCCCCGTTTCTGGATATTTTGCAAGAGGTGCGGTACAGAGCGGTGGAGATACACCAGTAACTGAGGTTTGGGAAAAGGGGCGTTCAAGATGTGAAACAATTGCTGGAACAAGCGGTATTCTTCTTCACTTAGATTGTTTTTGGCGAAAAGCAGCGTTTTTAAAAAAAAATAATCCGAAATTATAAATTGCTCGAACAGTGTCTGTTGTATCAGTTCTTCTTGCAATTGCTTGTGGCGCTCGGTCATAAAAAACAACTCTACCGGAAAGGCGTAGCGCTCCGGGTTTTCATAAAAAAATGGTAGGAAAGGGTTTTCGGTAAAGCGTTCCAGCACCAGCCGGCCACCAAAGTCTTTGGCAATCATGTTGCAGAGGGTGGTCTTTCCTGCGCCGATGTTGCCTTCTATCACAATGAAATTGTATGGAAATGGCGATGTCACTTTCTATAAAAATATTTTACTCAGGTATAATTTTCACTAAAAGTTTGTCTTTTGAAAAAACAAGCAACTCACCCATTCGTTTTTGCAAAACAGGATGCACAAAATCCGGCGCGATTTCTGTCATCGGCGCCAGCACAAAATTCCGATCTTGCAGGAAAGGGTGGGGAATTGTCATCCTTTCCGTTTGAATGACCAGGTCATCGTAAAACAAAATGTCAATATCTATAAGCCTTTCCCTCCATTTTACCAGCCGTTTTCGCCCCATTTCTTGCTCAATTTGCAGAATTTTTTCCAAAACCAACTCTGGAGGCAGGTCGGTAACGATTTCCAGCACCTGATTCAGAAAGTCGGGTTGATCTTCGATACCCCAGGCTTGCGTCTGGTAAATGCCGGATGCCTTTACGATGCGCCCAATTCGGACAGTAATATATTCGGCGGCACGACGCAGATTTTGTTTTCGGTCGCCCAGATTGCTACCTGTGCCCAGGAAAAGTCGCATATTGAAATTTTCAAGGTTTGAGATAAGGGCTGAAAAATACAACTATTTCAAACTTTTAGCACGGAGCTGCTGCATTTTGTCGAAAAACCGACCGGTCGGTTTTAATTTTAAGCCAATTGGTTTATTTTTGCAAAAAACATTGAATTCGTGCCACAGGAAACTTTGACCAAATCAGAACGCACCAGGCAATTTATAGTTGAACAGGCTGCCAACTTGTTTAATAAAAAAGGCTATGCCGGCACTTCGATGGACGATATTTTGCAAGCCACGGGCTTGTCGAAAGGAGGCATTTATGGCAATTTCAAAAGCAAGGAGGACATTGCGCTGGCAGCCTTTGAACATGCGGTTGGTATGGTAGCGCAAGAGATCAAACAACGCACCAAAGCTCGGCAACATGTGCTCGATAAACTTAAAGCGGTGGTTGAATTTTATCAGGAACGAATGTTTAGCCCGCCGGTAGAAGGCGGGTGCCCTATTCAGAATACAGCGGTGGAAGCGGATGACAGCAATCCGGTGCTGCGCGAACGGGTAAAAAATGCCATCAACGATTGGGCGCAAAGCATCCAATTTGTGTTGCAACGAGGCGTAGAACGCGGCGAGGTACGTGCTGGTGCCGATTTAGAGGCTTTTACTGTGCAGTTTATTGCTACGTTGGAAGGAGCAATCCTCCTGTCGCGGCTTTATCAAAATATTGAATATTTTAATATCGTTAGCGATCAGCTTTTTCAAATGATTGAAGACCTTTATCCAAAACAATAATCACCCGCATCATGAATCTAATGCCTGTCGCCGATAGAATTGAATACCTGCAAAGTAATCATGTGGATCCTATCCAAGAGCAACCCGTTGTCAATCCGCCTATTCTAAAATTAGTACAATTTGGTTTCAGAGTTGCTGGACCTCTCTTCCCAAGATATGCAGCACAGATGGCTTACCAGCTTTTTTCTACACCTCGCATCCGCGCCAGGCACAAAACCTCCGACGAGATATTGGAATCGGCACGGGTGTTTGAATTTTTGTACGGCAAGCAATTGCTCAAAGGCTATGAATGGGGCAGGGGAGAGCAAGCTATTTTGCTGGTGCACGGCTGGGAGTCGCGCGGTACGGCGCTACGCACCTTTGTGCCGGCGTTGGTGAAGCGAGGCTACCGCGTGGTGGCTTTTGACGGACCGGCGCATGGCAATTCGGGTGGAAAACGTACCAACCTGATCCATTTTGCAGGGGCAGTGCGGGCTGCGCTCAGGCAGGCAGGCCATGTGCATGGCATTATTACCCACTCCTTTGGTGGCGCTTCAACGGTGTATGCATTGGCAAACGCAAAAGAGCCAATCGAAATTAAAAAATTGGTGCTGATCGCAGTGCCGAATAGTATGCATAAAGTCCTGCACGAAACGATTAAAACACTGAAACTACCCAAATCCGTTGCCGGAAAATTTTTCCGTCTTATTGAAAAACGTTTGCAAATGCCGGTGCATGAAGCCGATCTGGATCGCGCTTACCCTAAAATTAATGTCCGGGAAACTTTGATTGTACATGATCGCTACGATCCGGTGGTTCCTTTTGCAGCAGCGGAAGCCATTCACAAAAGCTGGAGAAACGCTACGCTATTGGTGTTGGATGGCTACGGGCATTATCGGTTGATGAAAAATCCTGATTTGATCGAGCGGGTCGCTGTATTTATTGATGCGTGAAAAACTGTGCTGGTTTTTATAAATTTCCTGGCTTGTTTTTTATAGGAAAGCCAGGAAGCATTGCGCTTTATCATCCTTGCATTTTGTCGTTTTCCTGTCTAAATCTATCCTCCGCGAATAAAATTGTTCCAAAGGAATGCCTTCGGCTCAAAATTTGATTATTTTTGGTCAATTCTCTGTAAATTCCACATTATTCCAAACGAAAAGACAAAGAATGAGATCACTTTTTACGTTGTTGTTTGGGTTGATTATCGGAACACTATCGTTTGCCCAGCCTGCCAATGACGATTGCAACGGACGGATTGACTTGGGCGTTTTGCCTGCCTGTACCGGTGCTGTTTTTACCAACGCAGAGGCGACTGCTTCCAATATCGGTACCAGAAACAGCCCCACGTGCTTCAACGGAAGCACTACCCAGCGCGACGTCTGGTTTTCGTTTACGACCTCCAGTTCGATTACGGATATCACCATTTCGGTGAGAGGCGAATCGGGTGGCGCCAGCGGTCGTGCTCTCGCCAATCCTCAAATAGCTGTGTATCGCGGCGATTGCAGTCTCAACGGCTTATCAGAAATTGGCTGTATTTCTGCGCCCAATGGTTCTGACCAGGTCCGGTTGGATGTCTTTGGACTCTCTCCGGGTACCACCTATTTCTTGCGGGTCAACGACTACTCGGCAACGGCAGCGCCTAATTCGGGTGACTTCTCGGTATGTATCCAACAATACGTGGCGGCGATCAACATGGGGGAAGCTTCCGGCTCCAACGCCTGTTTTGGAACGCTGTACGACTCCGGCGGACCCGATGGCGATTACGATGACTTCGAAGATTACACTTTTACGATTTGCCCTACTGAACCGCATTCCTGTATTGAAATTGATCTCTTGAATTTTGATATAGAACCGGTATTGCTCAATATCTTCGGCGATGTCTTACGATTTTATGCCGGTGACAATACTTCCGCACCTTTGATTGCGGAAGTATATGGGCAAGACATAGGAACGCCTTTTAAAATCCAGGCAAAAAGTCCATGTATCACTGTGGAATTTCAGTCGGATTTTCTGGTTGCCTTTCCAGGATTTGAACTCACGTGGCAGTGCTCTTCGGAGCCTTGTGAAAATCGCAGCCTCGATAATCCTGTGGAGATTACCGCTTTACCTTTTGCACAATCAGGGCTTTCCACCTGCGAATCCGCCGCTACTTTTGCAGAAACCCCTTGCGTAAACGATGTTTTTTTGAATGGACCGGAGTACGTTTTTACCTATAATTCCTTGGGTGGCACCTGTATCAGCGTAGAGGTAGCCAATGCGATCGAAGGCACAGGAGTGCTCATCCTGAGTGGTCCTCCATCTGATTCTGCTACAACTTGTATTGCTCGTGGAACAGACGGTACGATCGCGTCCGCCAATCTGAGAAACGCAGGTACGTACTATATTGTCGTTGCCAATGCGGGTGGTTGTACGCCTTTTGATCTCAAGATTGAAGAAACAACCTGCTCTCTGTCGCCGGCTTTGGTGGATGCGCTTTGCAACCCACTCAACGGCTGCGTCCGCCTGGATGGCTTACCAACGATTTTTGATTTTGAAGATGGTTTCCAGGATATTGAAATTCAAAGGGATGTGAATAACGGTTGTTGGCTGGGTTTTGGGGTAGAACCTAATTTTTATTGGTTCACCATTCAATCTCAGGCAGATGGTCCTTTTGGTTTTATCCTTGACAGCGCCGACCCACAAATTCCTTCTGATCTGGACTTTAATGTCTGGGGGCCTTTTACACAGGAAGAGGTATGTGGCAATAAAGACGAAGTTATTGCTTTTATTCGAAATAATCAGCCCATCCGCAGTTCTTGGTCGCCTACGCCAGGGGCTACTGGATTGGCGGATCGTCATCCGATTTTTGGGACACCTGTAACCGATAATTATGATTGCGGGGACGAACCCGGCGCCGATGGCGACGATTTTGTACGCACGATTCCAACCCGCAGAGGTGAGGTGTATGTCGTATTGATTAATGACTGGGGGAATCTGATTGGAGAAGAAGGTGTCGCAATCAACTGGTCTCCTTCCAATCCTGCTGTGCTGGAACAAATTCCTGCGGTTGTTGAAGCTGGAGATACTTCCATTTGCGCCGGTGAGTCTGTTCAGATTTCCATCAGCAGCGCGGTCAATGCAATCACCTGGCTCAATGATACTAATACCTTGTCTTGCGACAATTGCCCCAATCCAGTCGCAATGCCTTTAAAAACAACGGTTTATCGGGCTTTGGTGGATGCTGTGTGCTACAATGATACCCTGGACGTAACCGTAGAAGTGTACGACGTGGATGCCGGACCAGATGTAACGGTTTGTCGTGGCGAACAATTCGAAATTATCGCCGGAAGCAGCTTTGCAGATGCAACCTGGCAGTGGAATGTGCCTGATGGTATTAATTTCAGTTGCACTAATTGCCCAAATCCTACTGTAATTGCCCCTAATCCAGGTGTTTATACTGTTACCGTTGCGCTGAATGCGCCGATTTGCACACTGCGCGATACGGTGGTCATTACGGTGAGATCCGAACAAGCTCCGCAGTACGTTATCAGCAACGATCTGGAAATTTGCCGGGGAGAATCCGTCAATCTCGGCGGCGCTGCCAATACAAATACTACTTACAACTGGTCATCCAATCCGGTTGGCTTTACATCCAGTGATGCCAATCCTCGTGTGACTCCGCAACAGACAACAACGTACCTGCTGAATGTCAGTACGCCTGCATGCCCGATTACAAAACTGGATAGCGTAACCATTACGGTGTATGTTCCTCCGGTGCTAAATGTGGCTGCAGATACCTCTGTTTGTCAGGAGCAGCCGGTGCTACTGGGCATCGGACAGCCCGAAGCCGATGTCGTCTATGAGTGGCGAGGTCCCCAATTGATTGATAATCCATCGGATTACAATACACTGGCTTTCCCTGCTTCATTGGGCAATTATACGCTGATCGCAACGCGCGGTACCTGCGAGGTGCGCGATACGGTGCAGGTGAATATTACGCCAATTGACATTGATATTCTTACTAATGGTCAAGACCTTGATACGATTCGCTTGTGTCGCGGCGATGAGTTGAATCTGACGGCGTTTTTCGTACCAAATAATGCCCAGGTTGTTTGGTCGCCCGATAATGGTACGCTCAGCGATACTATTGGCATGAGCGTTATTGCAAAACCACAAACCAAGACCACTTACGTGGCTACGGTTACTGTTGACGCGTGCATACGCGTGGATTCCATCGTGGTGCTGGTAGATTCGCTGCCGGCGAATCTGGCGATCATGCCCGGCGATACCTCGATTTGTGAGGGGAGTCTTGTAATATTAAAATCGCCCACTTTTGAGCCGAAAGATTTTATGGATATCAAGTTTTTATGGCAACCAGGTAACGGGCAACAAACACCTGATTCTCTGTATAATATGGTAATTCAGGGCGATACGACAACGCGCTATTTCCGCACTACTACCAATGGCGTCTGTGTGGACACGGCGTACGCTGACATAATGGTGAAGCCTATTCCTCAATTGGAAATCATCCCTTCCGATACAACTGTTTGTCCGGGTGAGCAATTGAAATATCAGGTCATCCGTCCCGATGGTGTGACCAAGCCAATGTGGATGCCTCCTAATGGTCTGAGTTGTACCGAATGTTTTGATCCGATCGCTACCGGGTTTAATACCATCCAATATCAGTTTTCAGCAGAATTGGATGGCTGTCCGGGGTCGGCATCTGCCACTTTAAATGTATTCCCTACGCCATTAGTCAATTTGAACGCCAGAACGCAGATTTGTCGCGGCGAAACCATACAACTCAACGCTGCCTTTACACCAGGGGCAACTTATACCTGGACTTCTTCTACGGATCCGAATTTTAGGAGCAATGATCCTTTGCTTGAGGTTGCACCTACCGAAAATACCACCTACAATCTGGTCGCTGAAATTGGCGGCTGCGATCCGGTTGAAGCTTCCATTACGATTACCGTGGTTCAACCAGCGGATGTGAATGTTTCTGCCAATCAAACGATCTGTCAGGGCGAATCGGTTACGCTTACCGCGAATGGCACGGCACCGGATGGCGTGAACGAAACCTATCTCTGGCGTTGGAATGGTCAAACCTCTAACCAATCAACCATCACCGTGAATAACCTGACCGACGACACTCAATTCGAACTGATCTATATTTATGGCGAAAACTGTGGCGTGGTAAGAAAAACGGTGAATGTGGCGGTGGAAGAAAGCGTGATAATTGATGAAATTGTAGTGGAACCTGAAGCTTATCTGGTTGAAGGTGTACCGGCTGGCGACGCGGTTACACTCACGGTACTGACAACTCCGGCTAATCCTGTAGGCGCCTCATATGTCTGGACTGCCAACGGTCAGCCGATCGGTAGCAATAATCCTCAGGTGCAGGATGAACCTGTTGAAGATCCTACGCTTTATAAAGTGAGTATCACTTCACCAAATGGCTGTATTTCAATGGATTCTATTTCCCTGACAGTAATACCGCCACAGCATATCATTCCCAATGCCTTTACGCCCAACGGCGATGGACGCAATGATTTTTTCAACGTGGTTGCAAAAGGTCAGATCGAAATCGTTGAATTCCGCGTGTACAACCGCTGGGGGCAGTTGGTGTACGACAACGAAGACCCCAACCGCGGCTGGGATGGTAAGCATAATGGTAATCCTGCTCCGGCTGATGTGTATGTGTATTATATCGTTATTCGCTATCCCGATGGGCAGGAATTTACAGAACGGGGCGATGTAACTTTGATTCGATAAAACTAAATACTTGTGCCACTCTTTCAAAGTGTGGCACAAGTGTTATTTACCTGGATTTACGGCTTTCAGCGAATAAACCAGCGGCAACTTGCCTTCCATGCCCTTGATGTGCCATTTACCGGGTTCAAATTCCACGCCTTCCGGATAAATGTTATACGGCGACCAATCGTACTCCGCAAAACGCTCAATGCGCAGACCCTGACTCAATAGGGCTTCAAAAACATCACTCAGAGCATGATTCCATGTAATGGATTGCTTTTGAATCGGCGCGTTGCGATCGGCATAGGTACCTTCTAATTCTTCAATAATCGTTTCTTTATTGAAATAACTGTACTGAATGTATTGATAATCATTATCAAACATCCAGGGCATCGGATGAAACTCTGCGAAATGAAATTCCCCGCCTGGCTTTAGGTAACGTGCCACGATCTCACCCCAGGGCTTCAGGTCGGGCAGCCAACCAATTGTGCCATAAGATGTAAAAACAATATCATATTGCTCGTCTATATGTTGCGGCAGATCATAAAGATTGCAACAGATAAACCGTGCGTCCAAATTCGATTCCGTTGCCAATCGCCTGGCAAAATCTATCGCTTTATCCGAGAGGTCAATGCCGGTGACATGAGCGCCCAGGCGTGCCCATGAGAGTGTATCCATGCCGAAGTGACATTGCAGGTGCAACAGCGTTTTGTCGCGTACATCGCCAACTTGTTCCAGTTCGATTGGTGTCAGTACATTTTTTCCCCGCTTGAATTCCGACAAATTGTAAAAATCGGATTGGACGTGAATTTCCGTTTTAGCATTCCACAAGGCTCGGTTAATATCAAGGTAGTTGATTTCGGGTGATGACATGATATTCTATTTTTTAATCAACCAACCGCACTTTAGAAAAAATCGTTAAAAAAAAAACAGACTTCTGAGTTTTATTTCCCAAAAGCCTGTTTTTTGCTACAGCGGATTTAATTTTTAAACTCCTCATTTTTACCCGCCAAATCCAGCAGGAAAGCGTATTCCATGGCAATTTCTTTCAGCGCGCGGAAACGCCCCGATGCCCCGCCATGTCCCGCTTCCATGTTGGTGTGCAGCAGTAGCGGATTTTTATCGGTTTTTAAGGCGCGCATTTTGGCAACCCATTTGGCAGGTTCCCAGTATTGCACCTGCGAGTCGTGTAAACCCGTTGTGACCATTATTGCCGGATAGTCTTTTGCCTCAACATTATCATAAGGTGAATAAGATTTCATGTAATCATAATATTCCTTGTTCTTGGGGTTGCCCCATTCATCAAATTCAAATGTCGTCAGTGGAATACTTTCATCCAACATGGTGGTTACTACATCCACGAAAGGTACAGCTGCGACTACGCCCTTAAACAGATCGGGACGCATATTGACCACCGCGCCCATCAGCAAGCCACCGGCGCTGCCGCCCATCGCGTAGAGATTGTTTTTGGCGGTATATTTATTTTGCACGAGCCATTCGGCACAATCAATGTAATCAGTGAAGGTATTTTTCTTTTTCAGCAGTTTGCCGTCTTCGTACCACTGGCGTCCCATTTCCTGTCCGCCGCGAATGTGCGCGATGGCATAAGCGAAGCCGCGATCCAGCAAACTGAGTCGTGAAGAACTGAAGCTTGGATCCATGCTGGCACCGTAAGAACCATAAGCATACAGCAGCAATGGACTTTTGCCATCCTTCTTGAATCCTTTGCGATACACGATTGAGACAGGCACTTTCGCGCCGTCGCGAGCCGTCACGTACACACGTTCGGTCTGGTAATTTTTGGGATCAAAACCGCCCAATACTTCCTGCTGCTTGAGTTGCTTAAATTCTTTGTTTTTCATATTATAATCAAACGTCGTATTTGGCGTAGTCATAGATTGATAAGCCAGACGCAGCAATTCGGTGTCAAATTCCGGATTGATCGTGGTGTATGCCACATACGCCTCCTCCGGGAATTGAACGTAATGCTCGGCGCTGCCGTCCCACGGGCGGATGCGTAATTGCGTGATGCCGTTTTTGCGCTCGGAAAGAACGAGGTAGTTTTTGAAAATATCCATACCTTCCAGCAGTACGTCATTGCGATGCGGAATGACTTCCTTCCAGTTTTCTTTGGTAGTTTTATTTTCTGGCGTTTCCATCAGGCGGAAGTTTTTGGCATTGAGATTGGTGAGGATGTAAAACTTATCGCCAAAGTGGTCAATGCTGTATTCCAGGTTGCGTTCGCGCGGCTGAACGACGCGGAATTTACCGTCGGGCGTATTGGCATCCAGCACCCAGTATTCGTTGGAAACCGTTTGGCTGGAGCCAATAACGATGTATTTCTTTGATTTCGTTTTGTACACAAATAAATTGAACTGTTCGTCTTTTTCATGAAAAACTTCCTGATCCTGCGAAGTTGGCGTACCGAGCTTGTGCTTCATTATTTTATAGCCGCGCAGTGTCTGCAAATCTTTTAGTACATAAAATACGGTTTTATTGTCATTCGCCCAGGCAGCGCCATATCCTTCTACGCCGGGAATCTGATCGGGCAGCATTTCGCCGGTTTCCAGGTTTTTAAATTTTATGGTGTAAATCCGCCGGCTTAGCGTGTCTTCATTATATGCCAAAATTTTATTATCCGGGCTGACCGACAACCCCGATGCGTTGTAATAATCAAAAGGTTTGGCTAAATCATTGACATTCAATAACAATTCCGCTTTAGCCTCAAGGTTACCTTTTTTGCGTTCATAGATTGGGTACTCACTGCCCTGTTCGAAGCGCGTGATGTACCAGTAGCCATTGTCTTTATACGGTACGCTCTGGTCTTCTTCCTTAATGCGTCCCTTCATTTCCTGAAACAGCTTTTCCTGAAAGTCTTTGGTGTGTTCCAGCATTTTATCCTTGTATTCGTTCTCCGCTGTCAGATAGGCGATGACATCCGGGTTTTCGCGGTCGTTGAGCCAGTAGTAATTGTCAATCCGGGTATCGCCGTGTATGCTCAGTTCCTTCGGAATTTTGTTGGCAACCGGCGCTGGCGTCTCCATCTTTGCGTACATAGCACTTTCTTTTGTCACGTCTTCGGTTTTATCTTGTTTACAAGCTGCAAAAAAAGCTAATGTTGCCAAGATTGGTAATGTTTTGCCGGGAAATTTCCATTTTCCTAAAGTCATAATTTTTGCATTTTAGGTGATTAAATCATTTTTACAATTAAAAT
>CAZQTF010000079.1:0-15502 GCA_964596135.1 uncultured Saprospiraceae bacterium
TTTTACTTCAATGACTTGCTTAATACCAGTTTTGCCCAGTTTGACCGGTGCGCCCACATAAACACCACTGATACCGTATTG
Organism: uncultured Saprospiraceae bacterium; assembly: GCA_964596135.1. Taxonomy (GTDB): domain Bacteria; phylum Bacteroidota; class Bacteroidia; order Chitinophagales; family Saprospiraceae; genus JADJNW01. Next base: position 82 of record CAZQTF010000079.1, read on the forward strand.
TCCTTCAAGTTTTACGCAAACCGGGAAAATGCGATCTTCATCTTTTACAATCGCTTCCACCATTTGTGCTGCAGCTGCCCCCGGAGCATACCAGGCGGAAGTACCCATCAGTTTTACGAGTTCGCCGCCGCCCACTTTGGTGCGTTCCACAATGGCGTTGAGTTTTTCTTCCTCAATTAGTTCTGTGACCGGGATACCGGCAACAGTCGTGTAGCGTGGCAGCGGCACCATCGTATCGCCATGACCGCCCATAAGCAGCGCCTGAATATCCTTCGGTGATACTTGCAAAGCCTCTGCCAGGAACGCCCGGTAACGCGCAGTATCCAGAATGCCCGCCATACCAAAAACTTTGGAAGCATCCAGCCCCGAAGCTTTGTGTGCGGCATAAGTCATCACATCCAACGGATTGGATACCACAATGATGATTGGGTTGCTGGAATATTTTATGATGGATTCGGTGACAGATTTGACAATATTGGCGTTGATTGAAATCAAGTCATCGCGGCTCATGCCCGGTTTGCGTGGCACCCCGGCGGTGATAACGACCACATCTGAGTTGGCGGTATCTTCGTAATTGATAGTACCGCGCAGGAAGGTACTGTAATTGTCAATCGGAGCCTGCTGCCACATATCCAACGCTTTGCCTACTACCATACCTTCGGCGTTGGGGATGTCGAGCAAAACGACTTCTTTTACGATATCTTTATGCGCAAGCACATTTGCACACGTCGCGCCTACGTTGCCGGCGCCTATGATGGTTACTTTACTCATGGTATTGATTTTATATTGATGAACCCTTTTATCTTAAAAATTGCTGCAATTATATAGATTTTTTGTCAGCTTTGTTTATTGAAAGACGAAAGATTTGGCATTGACCGTATAGAAAGGGGGAGCAAATTTTAATATCTTCGTTATCAATTTGATGTTGACGAGGAAAAACATGGCTAAAATGTTCATGAATCAAGTAGGGTTAATCATTCTCTGGGCTTTGTTTGCCTTATCTGCGCATGCTCAAACGAGCCGGTTTGCATGCGGAACCGCCCATAGTGAAATGGATCAGATTAAGAGTAGGCTTCTAAAAAATAAAAACGATCTCCTGCGCGATCCCATTCAACTCCGAAGCACACAGTATATTCCAATCAAATTCTTTATTGTAGCCAATGATGATGGTTCCGGGGGGGTGGAGTACCGCAATATCCTGGATCAGCTTTGCACCCTGAATGAAGATTTTTTGGATATTGGCATTCAATTTTATCTGAAAGATGGTTTCACGGTTGTGAATGACTCTAGAATCAACGAAGACCACTACCACAACAGTCTTGGCATGGAGATGCTGCGCGATTCTGCGGCCATCAACGTATGGATTGTGAAAACGCCTTATTCTCCTTTTCCTGATGCGATTACTCAGGGACTTTATCAAGTATCCAAAGATTGGCTCGTGATACGGCGGGAGGAAATCAACCGCCTTTCATATACCTTGACACATGAGCTTGGGCATTTTTTTAGCTTGTTGCATACGTTTTACGGATGGGATATTGACCCCTGGACGGCGGAGCGGCATGGCAACCCTGCGCCAGTGATGGCGCCAATGAATGTAGCTACGGAATATCAAAACGGCTCCAACTGCGAAAGTGCGGGCGACTACATTTGTGATACACCCCCGGATTATAATTTTGGTTATTACTGGACTAGCAATTGCAATTATGGAGGGGGGGCAAAGGACCCGATGGGCGTGATCGTTGACCCCGACGAATCCAATTTTATGACCTATTTCGACCGCTGTGACCGTAGTGTTTATCACTTTTCCGAAGGGCAAAGATACGTGATGCAGGCTGACCTGATGAGCAATTCCCGGCATTACATTCGGAGCGGATATACGCCATCCTGCACACAAATTACAGATCATGTGGAGCTTTTATCACCGGCATCCGGCGAGCAGCCCCCTTACTACAATCAAATACGGCTGGAATGGACGGAAGCAAGAGGTGCATCGCACTATCTGGTAGAAATTGACCGGATTCCTTCTTTTTCTTTAAAGCCGTTGACCTATATCGCGAATGCCAATTCGCTGGAGATAAGCGATCTGGAGCCTGGCAGATCCTATTATTGGCGGGTCAGACCGTTCAGTGAATACGTCACCTGCAATTCTGCAAGCCCGATCAAGCAATTTAAAACCGGCAGCTTGGCAACTGCTGTTAACAACATTCGTCATTTATCTGACTGGAATGTACATCCAAATCCAGTTTTGCGAAACTCTGGTACGGAAATTGCGTTTAACTCATTGGAAGCTTTTAATGCAGAGGTGAATTTGTATAGTATTGCTGGACAATTAGTGCGACCAATCGGCACATATCATTTTGTTGCCGGCAGGAATCGCTTCCATGTTGCAACGCAGGGATTGGATGCAGGGATTTATTTTCTCAGTGTTCGGACCAGCAACGGAAAACAAACGGAAAAAATTATTATACAGTAAAAATCCCAATTTTTGAGATGACACGCTTTGCGCAGACACTTTTTTTCATATCCCTGTCGGTATTTGCCACAACCAACTTGTTGGCACAAGAGCATTTTTCCTGTGGCACTTCTGCGATCACATCCAAATGGACAGAAGATTACTTGCACAATCGGACTGCTTTTGAAAAAAGCAACGATTTGCTGTATGTACCACTTACTGTTTACATCCTGGGCACAGACGAAGGTGAAGGGTATGCTTCCGTCAACAGTATTTTGAATGCGCTTTGCACTTTGAATGAGGATTTTGCAGGCAGTAATATCCAATTTTATGTGGAAGGTGATTTTCGATACGTGAACCGAACCTCCTATTATGATCACAACAGCAAAAGCATGGGTGATCGTATGTATAATGAATTCAATGTGCCTAATACGCTGAATTGCTACCTGGTCTCCAATGCAAATGGAGCTGCTGGTTACGCAATAGACATTGGTGGTAATGGCGTTGTTATTCGAAAATCAGAGCTTACCAACGGAAATCATACCTGGGGACACGAGATTGGCCACACATTAGGATTATATCATACTTTTTTCGGTTGGGAATGGGTAGATAACCCCGATTATAGCACAAATGCGCCAAATAGCGTTGGCGGCAGACAGGTAGAACGGGTAAACGGCAGCAATTGCGAGTCGGCAGCAGATGGCTTTTGCGACACCTCGCCCGATTATTTAAATAATCGTTGGGAATGCGACAGTGAAGGTTTCAGCACCATTTTGCAGAAAGATCCTGCTGGCGAATCATTTAAATCAGACGGTACCAATATCATGTCTTATTCATTGGATCGCTGCGTGAGCCGTTTTTCCAACGAGCAAGCGCAGGCAATGCGGGCACATCTGGAAAGCAAAAAGCGAAACTTCCTGAATCGCGCCCAGCCAGTGCCTTCTATTGATGATCAGGTTGCCGGGCTGGTTTTGCCTGCCAAAAATGAAACGATAGATTTCGGCAACGTGTACCTGGAATGGACACCAGTGCCTGATGCTACCCACTATGTTCTGGAAATCAGTCGTGTCACTTCTTTTGCCGGGCAGCTCACATCCACATATTTAACAAAGACCAATAGCGCCACGATCACCGATTTAACAACCAACCGTACGTATTATTGGCGGGTGAAGGCGTTCAATCGCAACAGCTTCTGCCCGAGGTACAGTACAATCGGCAATTTCCGTACAGCAACGCTGACGGCTGTAAATGATCTGGACGATAAATCTGTATTCAAGATTTTTCCGAATCCGCTGTCCGAGGGACAAACGTTGACTATTCAGGTGAATACACCCGATCAAACAAGACTGACGCTTCGTCTTTTGGATATGTCAGGAAAGTTGCTTCATTCAGATAATTATGAGGTTTTGGCAGGAGAGAGTACGCTCCAATTTACACCGAAAGAGATATCCTCCGGAATGTATTTGCTCAATTTTATTACGGGAAAAGGCTCTTCGATAAAACGGATAGTAATTGAATGAGTGTATATATTTTTGATTATCAATTGAATACAGCCTAAAGCGCCGTTAATAACCGACAATTTTCTACTCTTTTGATTTGAAGGACCAGGTCAGGGTCATTTTCGCGACAGTTTCACCATTCGCATTGGTGCCAACGGATGTGACCCTTGCCTGCTGCGCCTGTCGGGTATCAATCGCCTGTTGCACTGCCGACAGGATCTTTTCTCCTTCCTCACAGGTGAAAGTAGTCCGCCCCGTTGCTTTTTTTACAAATTCAGCTTCGATATTGGTGATAAGCATGGAAATATTGCCCCGATGATGAATCGCGATCGTGCCCAATACGCCGGTAGAAAGTTCCGCTGCACCGCACAACGCAGCAAAATAAGTAGATCGGAATGGATTCTGTGTCCGCCAACTGAAGGGAATGGTCACTTCTGCCCGAAGATGGTTACAGAATTCAATTTTTACATTCCAAAAAAGCAGAGATGGTAGCTTCTGCCAGTAGTAAAAACGCATTTTCCAGGGTGTGTTCAGATTGGCAATCAGCTTTTTCACGGCGGGCGCTTCCGCGTGGAAGGAACCAGTTGACTTTGTTGCGGGCATTGTTTAAATATTTTGCAGCAAGATACTAATTTTAGCGAAAATTCGCTAACTAATAAAATCTGTTCCAAAAAAATTGTCCATCATAAATTTTTAATCGCAAATCTTCCTTACTTTTGGGCGTCAAAAAATTAAACCATAAGATATCAGGCTTTCGGTTTTCGACGAAGTTCTGGGTTATATCTCCAAACGGTCTAACCTCTAATATCTAACATCTAATATGTAAGCGAATGAATCTTCACGAATATCAAGGTAAAGAATTGCTCAAAAAATTTGGAGTAGCCATTCAGGAAGGTATTGTAGCAGCAACGGTGGAAGAAGCGGTGACAGCTTACACCCAGTTGAAAGAAAAAAACGGAAGTGACTTTGCGGTAGTAAAAGCGCAGATTCATGCGGGTGGTCGCGGCAAAGGCGGTGGTGTCAAACTCGCTAAAAACCTCGACGATCTGAAAACACACGCCGGCAACATCCTGGGCATGATGCTGAAAACACCACAAACACCCGGAGGCATGGAAGGACCGGGTAAGCTGGTTCGCAAAGTGTTGATCGCGGAAGATGCTTATGTGCCTACCTTCGATTCCTGTAAGGAATTCTATATTTCTGTGCTGACCGATCGGGAAAGCAAACGCAATGTCATCATCTATTCAACGGAAGGAGGAATGGACATTGAAAAAGTAGCAGAAGAAACACCTCATCTGGTTCACAAGGAGTATGTCCATCCAACGCTGGGATTCCAGGACTTTCAGGCGCGAAAGATCGCTTTTAATCTGGGTTTGAGCGGCGACGCATTCAAAAATATGATAAAGTTTATCAAGTCTCTTTACCAAGCTTTTGTAAATTCAGATGCTTCGCTGTTTGAAATCAACCCGGCCATGAAAAATGGGTTCGATCAGATTGTGGCGGTAGATGCCAAAGTAGTACTCGACGACAACGCGTTGTATCGCCATCCCGATCTGGAAGCCATGCGCGATGAGGGCGAAGAAGACCCAACCGATGTGGAAGCCAGAAAATATGATCTCAATTTTGTAAATCTCGATGGAAACGTGGGCTGCATGGTAAATGGCGCTGGTCTGGCAATGGCGACAATGGATGTGATCAAGCTCTCCGGGGGTGAGCCGGCAAATTTTCTGGACGTCGGTGGCACTGCCGATGCCAAGCGCGTGGAGCAGGCTTTCCGCATTATTTTGAAAGATGAAAAGGTAAAAGCCATCCTCATCAATATTTTCGGCGGTATCGTGCGTTGCGACCGCGTGGCGCAGGGCGTTATTGATGCCTACAAAAATATCGGTGATATTCAGGTGCCGATTATCGTGCGTTTGCAGGGTACCAATGCAGACATTGCCAAGCAAATGATTGACGAATCGGGATTGAAAGTTTATTCAGCTATTGCTTTGCAGGAAGCCGCTGATTTGGTGACTAAAGTACTTCAGGAGTCGAACTGAAGTCATTATTGGTTTGAGTTGAAAATAGAAAACGGAGAAGGGGATAAATGCTCTTTTCTCCGTTTTTTATTGTAAAATTGATAAATTTGGTTCTATTTAACGTCTATATGTAAACCTTTTAACCCGTACGCCAAATTATGACCTTTGAAGAATACCGCCAATACGATGCACTGGGATTAGCTGAGCTGGTGCGTACCAAGCAGGTGTCGCCGGAAGAACTCATTAAAATTGCCATTCAGCGCGCTGAAGCTGTAAATCCCAAGATTAATGCCATCACCCACACGATGTACGACACGGCTCATGAAATGGCAACCAATGTGGATGAAAATGCACCTTTTGCGGGTGTGCCCTTCGTGATCAAGGAACTCGGCATTCATATCAAAGGTACGCCGCTGCGCAAAGGCAGTAGGGGCTGGGCAAGCTATGTTTCCACTGAAGATAGTTTGATCGTAGAAAAATTCCGCGAAAGCGGGCTTACTTTTTTGGGACGCACCAATACCCCGGAATTAGGATTAACGCCTTACACCGAGCCAACGTTTTTCGGGCCAACGCGCAATCCCTGGGATACCGGACGCACGGCGGGCGGCTCCAGCGGGGGCTCGGCGGCAAGTGTGGCTGCTGGCATTGTGCCGATTGCTACCGCCAGCGATGGTGGGGGCTCTATCCGTATTCCGGCGGCTAATTGTGGGTTGTTTGGCATCAAACCCTCGCGAGGTAGATTGTCGCTGGGGCGCAAAAGCGGCGAGTGGTGGAGTGGAGCAGTGGTGGAGGGCTGTGTGAGTCGTTCGGTACGCGATAGCGCTATTTTCCTGGATGTAATGAGCGGTGGCGCCGCCGGCGAGTTGTACGTGACCCAAAAACCGGAACGCCCCTTCGCCGAAGAAGTTTCAGAGGATCCCCAACCTTTAAAAATTGGTTTTTCAACCCAGCATACGCTTGGTCACAGCCTTGATCCTGAGTGCATTAAAGCGGTGCAGCATACAGCAAAACTGCTCGAATCGCTCGGACACCATGTGGAAGAAGTAAAATTGCCTTACCGTAAGGAAGATCTGACCGAAACTTTCCTGATGATGGTGGTGGGCGAAACAGCTGCCGATATTCAGGAGTTGAGTGAATTTCTCGGTCGCAAGGCACGTCCCTCAGATGTAGAAATAACCACCTGGTCACTTGGACTGTTGGGCAGAACCTTCTCCGCCAAAGATTTTGCCTATCATAAACGCAAATGGAACGACATTGCCCGCCGCATGGGCGATTTTCATCAACAATATGATGTATTACTCACCTCAACGGTTTCAATGCCACCCTTTGAAATCGGGGCGATTCAGCCGAGTAAAAGCGAGCTTTCTTCTTTGAATATCATCAATACACTGGGGATAGGCCGTGCGCTGAAGGCAGCGGTGGGTCCTTTGGCGGACAAGACATTCTCCTACATTCCATATACGGCTATTGCCAATATGACTGGTCAGCCTTCGATGTCGGTTCCATTGTACTGGACACCAGACGAGCTGCCGGTGGGTACGATGCTAACTGCGGCGATCAATCGTGAGGATATCCTGTTTCGGTTGGCCGGTCAATTGGAGCGGGCGCAGCCGTGGTTTGGGCGGGTTCCTTCTTTGTAAATGGCAATCATTTAGTTATTGTCATCGCTGAGCCTGGCAAATAGAATGCCATCCAAAGATTTTCCATCTTTTTTGTAATGTTTGCGTAGATAGCCTTCGCGTTGGAAATCTGCTTTTTCCAGAACGCGTGCCGAAGCAGGGTTATACGAAAAAACCGTCGCGGTTATTCTTGTAAGCCCTTCATTTTCAAACAGATAATTACAGTACGCTTTTACTGCTCTCGTCATAATGCCTCGCCCGCGCATAGGTTTGGCAAGCCAATAGCCGATTTCATCTACATGAGCATCTTTGCCGTAGAGTAATAAACGCCCGATGCCGCCAATAAGCTTTCCTTCGGCGTTGCGAATCGCCCAATTGGCGTAGCAACCGAGTTTTTCTTCCTGCTGTGCTGCAAATTCCAGCCACTCGTCAGCATCTTTTTCGGTGTAAGGATGAGGAATTCTCAGTGTGTTGTGAGCAACATCCTCATCGTTCAGATATTCGACCAGAGCCGCTTTATCTTCCGGTTGGTAGGGTGTTATCGTCACTTGCCCGTCCACTTTGATATGCATGGCAATTATAATTTGTAGTGGTTCGTGTGCAATTTACTGCAAAAGTTTGTATTGCACAAAAAGTTTATTTCGATCTTCAAAATGCCCTGAAATTCAGGTGTTTCATTCTTTTAGAAAAAAAGAATTTATTCCCGTGTTACTTTTTTTCAACAGCCGCATTATAAAAATGAATCGGTCAAAAAATAGCCCCTAAAAATCAGATAACCGAAGAGATCAAAAAAATTTCTATGTAAACAGCATTAGATGTTTTCTAATTTGCAAATAAATCGTACCCTTGTAAAAAATGAACCAATGAGGGTATTCAAAAGGGCTGTTTCCGAGGAAGCGGTGTTGGAAGAGTGGAGCGAGATACAAGCCGCCCAGCGCAACCCGGCTATGTTTCGCCCTCTGTACGACCGCTATTACGAGCCAATCTTTCGTTTTGTTTTTCGCCGTACCGCCGATGAAGGAGTGGCTGGGGATTTGTGTGCGCAGGTTTTTCTGAAGGCGATGCAAAAATTAGATACGTACCAGTATAAAGGTGTACCGTTTTCATCCTGGCTATTCCGAATTGCCGCCAATGAAGTGGCACAGCACTATCGGCAAAATCAGAAAAACAGAATCGTATGCGCGGACGACACCGATTTGTCGGACATGATTGATGAGATGGACGAAGATAATAACGAGGTGCATCTTGAAAATCTGACAAAAGTGCTGGATACCCTGGAAGACAAGGATTTACAGTTGATTGAAATGCGTTTTTTTGAACAACGACCCTTTAAGGAGATCGCTGATATACTTGGAATGACCGAAAGCAATGCCAAAGTGAAAACGTACCGCATCCTGGAACGCTTGAAAACCAAATTAATCAATCTGGCTTGAAGGGAGGAAATATGAGCAACAACTACAATATATTACGCAATCAAAAACAACCATCCAGTGATGACATCGCCCGGTATAAGGATTTTGATGCTCTCCTGGCAAAATATCAGGCGGTTGCCCAACCAACCCCCAAAAATGACCGTGCAATCGTTCGTCGCCTGACATATGTGGCGGTTGCCGTTGCAGCGGCAGCAGCTTCGATTGTTTTTGTAATTAATTTCCTACGAACGCCAAATCTGCCAACTCTTACAGAGGAACAATACTTTGCCCAATTACCCGTAGTGCATCCGCCGATTGAGCAGGCAAAGCCGGCTTATACCGTCCAAACTGTAGATGTCGCTCAGGGCGGAACCTACAAAATGGAGACCGGTTCGCGGCTGGTATTACCAACGCAGGCATTTATGAACGATCGCGGCGAACTGATCGAAGGTGATGTAAATCTTCATTACCGCGAACTGAGCGATTATGTGGACTTTTTTCTGGCTGGGGTACCAATGACCTACGAGGAAGGAGGAATTCGCTATCAACTCGAAGCAGCTGGAATGGTAGAATTGTATGCCGAACAAAACGGCATACGCGTGAGCCTCGCACCGGGCAAGGTCATTGAAGTAGAGTTGATTTCAGAGATTTACCTGCCCGAAGGCAGCGAAGTACCTAAATTTCAGGTGTATAAATTAGATACAACTGCCCGCGAATGGATATTGCAAGCTGTGCAAAACATCCAGACGATCGAAGATTTAGCTAATGCGACCATTGACATCAACAACAACAATCCCGTAAACGCACTCCGATCTGAGTATGCGAGTGATCTTGCCGCTATCGAAACCGCAGCCGCTGAAAGGCTGCGGGCGATAGAGGCGTCAGTGCCGGCTCCTGCCGAACCGCTGAAACCACTACAGAAAACAGGTACTTCCATTGAATTGGATATTACCGATGGCAGCGTGATCGTAGAAGATGACCCCAATACACCGGAAGATGAAAATGAGCGTCTGAAACAACAATACAAAGGCAGCCTTTGGCAAATTTCGCCCAATACGGCTTACGATGAACGCGATTTTCAAATTAAGTGGGAAACATTCCGCTTGCGCAAATTGAATAGTACAGATTACGAATTGATCGCAACCAAAGATAATCGGACGCTCAAACTTATCGTCAATCCCGTGCTGACCGGCAAGGATTACCAGCGTGCACTGACACAGTATGAACGCGACCACGCAGCATGGGAGGCAAAAATGAAAGAACGCGATGCCCAACTGCAGGATCAGAGAAATACTTTACAAACCGAAACCCAACAACAGAAAGTAGCAGCGCGCCAACGCTTTGAATCCAAACTCGCAGCAGCAGGACTGAGCGCCGATGCGTTGTTGACCAAAAAACGGGTGATCAATCGCTTCCCGGTCAGCAGCCTTGGGATGTGGAGTTGTGATCGGATGATCCCGCAGGCGGAACAGCAATTGCAGGGTACCCTCGAAGACCAGTTTGGTAAAGAATACGAACATCAGGTGGCGTATTTGGTTAACAAACGGCACAATACGGTTTACCGTTACTATGTGACTAATGATAACCCTATTCGTTTTGATCAACAGTCCGACAATTTACTTTGGGTGGTGACTGGTGATAACAAAATCGCTATTCTAAAACCAACCGACTTCAAAAAGGTAGTTTCTCAAAAACAGAAAAAAACAGTTAAACTCAACCTTTTAGACCAGCCTATTCGCAAGGAAGACGACGCACGTGCAGTATTGAGCTGGCAGTAGATGTTAAGGTTCGGGATTCATGGTTTTATTTAAAAAGTAAATAAAACCATGAATCCTTAATTTTAATTGCTATTGCTCATTATCATAAATACCCACAACGCGTTCGCCCGGCTTGGCGTAACCACGGTACATTCCTTCAGTGTTAAAGGTCATGCTTACTTTGCCGTGTTTATCAATCGCGATCAAACCGCCTTCGCCGCCGGCATCTGTCAGTTTTTTATTCACTACCAGGTCGGTCGCTTCTTCCAACGTTGATCTCTTTGCAACGCCTCCCAGCGTTGCTGATTCGTCCGAAGATTCCGTGTCAGTCTGGCTGGATTGTTCTGCGCAATTAGTCATTATCAGGATTGCAGTGGTCAGGGCAAGGATTGTTTTTTGCATAGGATCAATTTTTTTGATGAAGGTAGAAAAAATGACTCGATCTTCATTTTTTTGAGTATTGCTGGTTCCGGCCGGGCTGTCTGTGTAACTTTTCTTGATTTACGCTTCACTCGTCTTTAAATACCGGTTGTTTATCTAAAAATTTGGATGGCAGCGCCAACTATTTTTGTGCTCAACTATTAAAATGCTAAGTTTATTCTTTTAAAGCGACATGATTAAAACAGCAGACTGAAACACATGGGACAATTTTTCAAGTTTTTACTGGCATCCTGTCTGGGGGTATTTCTGGCGATGATCGCTTTGGTCGGGATTGGTACGATTATCATTGCAAGTATTGTAAGCAGTGCGGAAAAACCGCCCAGGATTGAACCGAATACGGTTTTGCACCTCACGTTTGGTCAGCAGGTACCCGAAAAGACCAATAATATCCAGGTTTTTACCTTCGATCCTAATCAGGATAAAATTCTCGGATTGCAGGATATGCTCCGCGCCATTGAACAAGCGAAATCGGACGATAATATTAAAGGCATTTTCCTGGAAGCGCCCAATGGCGTAGCTGCCGGACTGGCTACGAGCAGTAAGCTTCGCGAAGCACTCCATGATTTCAAATCGAGCGGTAAATTTATCGTCGCTTATTCCGATTATTACACCCAGGGCGCTTACTATCTGGCAACGACGGCGGATGAGATCATCGTCAACCCCATGGGATTGATTGATTTCCGGGGCTTTTCGTCGGAAATTCCCTTTTTTAAAAACCTGTTTGACAAGATTGGTCTGAAAATGGAAATTTTCTATGCCGGTAAATACAAAAGCGCTACCGAGCCGTATCGTCGCATCAATATGTCGGAGGAAAACCGCTTTCAGGTTCGGGAATATCTCAATCAAATTTATGCCGATTTTCTGCAAAATATCAGTAAATCCAGAGGGTTGAGTGTGGCGGAACTGCACAAAATTGCCAACGGCTATGAGGCATTTCACCCTGATGATGCCTTGCGCCTGAAGATGGTAGATAAAGTAGGCTACCGCGACGATGCGCTGAACGCTTTGCGCGAAAAATTGGGTTTGGAAAAAGAGGAAAAGGTAAAACTGGCTTCCATCGAGAAATACTTCCAGGGCAACCCGCCGAAAACGGATTATAAAGTAAAGGACAAAGTTGCGATTGTATATGCCGAAGGTACGATTCTGGATGGAAAAACCGAGTACGGCTCGGTCGGCTCACAGAATTATGCCAAAATTCTACAGGAAGTGCGCAAAGACAGTCGTGTGAAAGCGGTTGTCCTGCGCATCAACTCACCAGGGGGGAGCACCATTGCTTCTGAAAATATCTGGTACGAATTGAAGCAAATCAAAGATGCCGGCAAGCCAATCATCGTATCCATGGGTGATTATGCTGCATCAGGTGGTTATTACATTGCCTGCCTGGCGGATTCGATCGTGGCGGAACCCAACACATTAACCGGCTCGATTGGCGTATTTGCTACGATTCCGATTGTGCAGGGATTGATGAACGACAAACTGGGCATCAATTTTGACACCGTGAAAACCGGGAATTTTGCCAACGGCATTTCGCCGGTATTTCAAATGAGTGAAGGTGAAAAGAAGATTCTACAGGCGCGCACGGACAAAACTTATGAACTGTTTTTACAAAGAGTAGCCGAAGGCAGAGGTATGACGCGCGATCAGGTGCACGAGATTGCCCAGGGGCGCGTGTGGACAGGGCTGAAAGCCAAAGAAATCGGGCTGGTGGATGAACTGGGTGATTTGGACAAGGCGTTGGAGATCGCCGCTAATGTCGCCGGGATTGAGGGGTACCGCGTAACAGAATATCCGCGCACCAAAGACCCGTTCCAACAGTTTCTGGAGTCATTCCTGGAGCCGGAAGAAAGCACTATCCGCACTGACCAAATGATTAAAAACAAATTTGGCGATTGGTATCCTTATTATCAAACCCTGAAAGAAATTCACGATACCAAAGGGGTGCAGGCGCGATTGCCATTTGTGATCCCGTTTAAATAAGATTCTGACCTGTTGGTTTTAAAAAACCGGCAGGTCATTGTTGTTTTCCTCAAACATCTGCTATCTTTTGATTGTTGAAGCAATCGAAACGGAGTAAACATGAAGAACTACCTTTCGCTTATAAAATTCAGTCACACGATTTTTGCTTTGCCCTTTGCTCTCTTGGGGTTTTTCTTAGCCACTCTGGAAGTCGAAACGGGCTTTAGCTGGCGCCTGTTGTTTTTAGTGTTGCTGTGCATGGTGTTTGCGCGCAGTGCTGCGATGGCGTTCAATCGTTACCTGGATCGGGATATTGACGGAAAAAACCCTCGCACTGCTATGCGTGAAATTCCCGCCGGGTTGATTTCGGCGCGCTCAGCGTTATTTTTTGTAATTGCCAACAGCATGTTATTTATTGCAACCACCTGGTTTATTAATTTCTTGTGCTTTGCTTTGTCCCCGGTGGCTTTAGCGGTTATTTTGGGCTATAGCTACACCAAGCGCTTTACTTTTCTATGCCACTTCGTGCTGGGCTTGGGCTTGTCGCTGGCGCCGATCGGAGCTTACCTGGCGGCGGGCGGAGGCTTTGCACTGATCCCGATTTTATATTCGGTGGCGGTACTACTTTGGGTATCAGGTTTTGATATTATTTATGCACTTCAGGATGAGGATTTTGATAAGTCATTGCAATTGTATTCAGTTCCTGTAAAATTAGGTAAAAAAAATGCATTACGACTTTCATTAGCACTGCATGTGGGCTGTGCGGCGGTGGTATTTACGGCAGGTTATTTACTAATGCACCAATATCCGGCTTTTCAATGGCTGCACTGGACCGCAGCGGGCATTTTTATTACAATGCTTTATTACCAGCACACTTTGGTGAAACCCAACGATCTAAGTCGCGTCAATCTGGCGTTCGCTACCACCAATGGTTTCGCCAGCGTGGTATTCGGAACACTGATGATCCTGGATATATATTTTTAAATGATTCTGCGGTGATACGATATTAAGGTTTAATAAATAAGTCAGGCAGATGATGCATGTTTTTTATATAGTGGAATCATTATTTCCATTACTCATTTCTCACTTCTGATTTACAAGCACTATCAATTTTTTATCCTGCGAAAAGCAATGAGCGAGTAGCAAAAAGCACCATAAATTACCTCCGGCGCTTTGCATTTCGATTTGACAACCGAGCAAAAAGATAATCAAAAGATGAAAGAAGATTTTTTCCATGGTTTTAGGTGGTTTGGAAATTAGTTTGAATCAGAAAGCGAAAAATATTGCGTTTGAGTCAAATAATCGAAAATCAGAGCCTTTCCACGCGTTAGTAAAAGAAAATCAACGTTTTAAAAGAAAAATTATCCGTTTACAAACGGTTACAAACGGCTACAAACGGCTACAAACGGCATTAAACGTTTATTAAACGGATAATCCTTGACATTACCCACATCTTTGCAGCGTAAGTTTTTTGATTCGTTAACCATTCAATGTTTTGTGTCATGAACAACTTGAGAAACAAAGTACAACTGATCGGGCATCTGGGTAAGGATGCGGAATTCAAGCAATTTGAAAATGGCAATGCAATTGCGCGGGTATCTATTGCCACCAAAGAAGTTTTTCAAAACAACAAGGGCGAAAAGATCGTGGATGTGCAGTGGCACCAATTAGTAGGCTGGGGTAAGCTGGCAGAAATGATGCAGGTTTTGTGCAAAAAAGGTAAGGAAGTCGCGGTGCAGGGAAAGCTGACCCATCGCTCTTACGAAGACAGCGAGGGGCAGACCAGGTATCTGTCGGAGATCGTGGTAAGTGAATTTATGCTGCTGAATTGATGGTAATTATTGATTGTTAATTGTAGATTGTTATTTTTTGTAAATGAATTAATTAGGTTCGTCTGACATTTAGTGTTGGACTTTTCAAAATTTAATAAAAATGAACGGAATAAAAAATAGTGTCACGCTGATTGGAAATTTGGGCAAAGACCCTGAATTAAAGCAATTGCAGAATGGTTCATGGGTAGCGCGGCTGTCGCTGGCAACCAATGAAAGCTACAAAAACCAGAAAGGCGATAAAATAACTGCCACCCAGTGGCATAATCTTGTTGCCTGGGGAAAAACTGCCGAGATGATGAACAATTTATTAAAAAAAGGCAAAGAAGTGGTTGTGCGTGGCAAATTGATCTACCGTAATTATGAAGACAAAGACGGCGTAAAGCGAAATATCTCGGAAATCTGGGTGAGCGAGTTCGCATTGCTAAATTAATG
>CAZQTF010000080.1:0-15374 GCA_964596135.1 uncultured Saprospiraceae bacterium
ACAATCATCTGAAAGAGATTGGATTTGAAGAAGAACTAAAAAACGCAAAAACTTTCGAGTTTGACGATTTGTCGGCTTCCATTCGCAAAATCCATCGCAATAATTACTCTTACGATGAACCCTACATCAGCGATGAGGACAAGGAAAAGCGCGACGAAGAGCGCCGCAGGCAGCAAGAACAGGAAGCCCAGCGCCGCGAGAAACTACGCAACAACCGCGTGAAGCTCAGCAATCCGCAAAACGTGATTGAATTAGAGAATGAGCCCGCGTATCTGCGTCGCAGCGTACGATTGGACGATGTACCACACTCTGCCGAGCAAGCCTTCTCCAAGTGGACTATCGGCGATGACGATGAACCACAGTTCCGGGAAGGCAACTCCTACTTGCATGATAATGTAGATTGATAATACCGGTGAGCTTTTGCCGCCAATCGAATAAGCAGCATACTCGTTCGCCTGATGAATAGCCAATCATCAGGCTATTTTTATTTGGCTGCCTATTGGCAATGTGATCCCGTGAATATGTCTGCTTCCGGAAAGAGGCGGGAAGTTTTTACCGCGTCGGCAACATCTGCAGCACGTTATACAGTGTGGAAGATGTTTCAATTCAGCCGATACGCTACGCCCATTTTCACCAGTTCCGCGACGAAGTCATTATTGGCCAAAACCTTGCGCTCTTTGGCAAACATATTGAGCTTGAGGCGGTTGGCATTGTCCACGAGTTCCATACGAAGGCGGTGCTTGCCTTTGTACCGTTTGCAGAGCCGATCGAGCTGCTCGATGCGTTCGTTGGTGAGCGATTCCAGTGGCAGGCGCAGGGTAATGCTCTCGGTCAGGTTTTCGGCGATCCCTTCTAACAGGTTGATTTCCTTGGGTTTAAACTCCAATTCAGCGTCTTCGCGCCAACCTTTCTGGAAACTGCCTTTGATAAACAGTGCTTTGCCTTCTTCGAGCAGGTGCTTAAACTTTTGGTAATCTTCGCCAAACAGCTTGAATTCCATACTGCCGTCATAGTCGCGGATTTCAAAAATGCCCCAGCCATTGCCATTCTTGGAAATCATGTGGCGGGCGGTCACTACCAGCCCGGCGAGATTGAGCTGTGGCTTGTGCTTGTGGTTGTCCACTTGTTCCAGCGGGCAGGTGATAAAATTTTCAATCGCTACACGGTAGTCGTCCAATGGATGTCCGGTGATGTAAATGCCGGTGACTTCGCGTTCGTTGTTGAGCATTTCCAGCAGGGACCAGCGCCGGCAGTCGGGCATTTCCGGCTCTGGAATCATGATTTCTTCCTGCATGTCGCCAAAGAGTGAGACCGCCGCCTGAGCCTTTTGCCCCTGGAATGCGTTGCCGTATTTCAGGGCATGTTCCAATAAAGAATCATATTTTTCGCTGGGCGCAAAATATTGCGCCCGATGCGTACCTTCGAAGCGATCAAACGCACCGCCGTAAGCGAGGCTTTCCAGCACACGTTTGTTGATAGATTGCAGTGGTAGCCGTCGCGTGAGGTCAAAAATGCTTTCAAACGGACCATTTTTCCTGCGTTCCTCAAGAATGGCTTCCACCGGACCTTCGCCGACGCCCTTGAGTGCTGACATGCCAAAGCGGATTTGCCCCTGTTTGTTTACAGAAAAATTCGACACCGATTCGTTGATGTCGGGTCCCAGCACGGGGATACCCATGCGCTTGCATTCCTGGAGGAAGAAGGTGATGTCAGAAATGTTGTTCTTATTATGCGTAAGCACCGAAGCCATGTATTCGGCAGGGTAGTGCGCCTTAAGGTACGCCGTCTGGAACGCCACAAATGCGTAGCAGGTCGAGTGAGACTTGTTGAATGCATAAGAGGCAAAGGCTTCCCAGTCTTTCCAGATTTTTTCGAGTTTGTCCTTCGGATGACCATTTTTCTCGCCCCCTTCGAGAAATTTCGGATACATCGCATCCAGTTCCGCTTTGAGTTTTTTACCCATCGCTTTGCGTAGCTTATCCGCCTGACCCTTGGTAAAATTCGCCAGTTTTTGCGAAAGCAGCATCACCTGCTCCTGATACACCGTAATGCCGTAAGTGTCTTTCAAATACTCCTCCATTGCCGGCAGATCGTAAGTGATCGGTTCGCGACCGTGCTTGCGCGCGATGAAGTTGGGGATGTATTCCAGTGGTCCTGGACGATACAAAGCGTTCATGGCGATTAAATCTTCGAAAGTAGTGGGCGCCAGTTCCTTCATATATTTTTGCATTCCAGCACTTTCATATTGGAAGATTGCAACCGTTTCACCGCGCTGGAAGAGTTGGTAGGTTTTTTCGTCGTCGAGCGGTACCGCGTCCATGTCGAGTTCGGTACTGTGGTTTTCTTTCACCATTGCCACTGCGTCCTTGATGATGGAAAGGGTTTTCAGCCCCAGGAAGTCCATTTTCAGTAGCCCGGCGCTTTCGGCAACGCTGTTGTCGAACTGAGTCACGAGCATATCGGCTTCCTTGTCCACCTTGACGGGAACATATTTGGTAATTTCATCAGGTGTAATCACCACGCCACACGCGTGGATACCGGTATTGCGAATGGAGCCTTCCAGCTTTTTGGCAGTGCGGATCATGTGCCCGATATCGTCATCGCCTTCGGCTAATTGTCTGAATTTGTACGCTTTATCTAATTCTTCGCTGTTTAAAACTTCCTTCAGTTTCGGATCAACATCGCCTTCCGCGAGTACTTTTTTCAAATTCGCTTTTAAATGCGCCGGAAAAATCTTGGCAACTTTGTCCACTTCTGGCAGCGGTACATTCATTACCCGCCCGACGTCGCGCAATGAGAGCTTTGCCGCCATCGTACCGTAGGTTACGATTTGCGCCACCTGATTGCGACCGTATTTGTCAATCACATAATCTATTACTTTTTGCCGGCCTTCATCGTCGAAGTCAATATCAATATCGGGCATCGAAACACGTTCCGGGTTCAAAAAACGCTCAAACAGCAGATCGTACTTAATCGGATCCACATTGGTAATGCCAATGCAATAAGCTACCGCCGAGCCGGCCGCCGAACCGCGCCCCGGACCAACCGAGACGCCCATTTTACGGGCGGTATTGGTAAAGTCCTGAACAATCAAAAAGTAGCCGGGATAGCCGGAACTGGCAATGACCTGCAACTCAAAGTTGAGTCGTTCCTCAATTTCCGGGGTGATCGTGCCGTAGCGTCTTTTGGCGCCTTCAAAAGTCAAATGTCGGAGATAAGCATCCTGGCTCGCAAAGCCCGGCGGAATGGGGAAAGCCGGTAGGAGCACATCGCGCGAGAGGTTGAGCGGTTCGATCTTGTCGAAAATCTCCATTGTCGTGTCCAATGCTTGGGGCACATCGGAAAACAGATTGCTCATCTCGGTTTGTGTCTTGAAAAAGAAATCCGAGCTTGGAAATTTGAAGCGTTTTTCTTCTTCGAGCAGGCTATTGGTGTTGATACACAGGAGGATATCGTGTGGTTGCCAATCGTCCTCGTTTACGTAGTGCGAATCGTTGGTGGCAATGACTTTGATGTCATATTTTTGGGCAAATTCTAATAATTTTTGATTCACATCTTCCTGGCTGACGCCCAAACCATCAATGTTTTCCAGCCCCCGGTGGCGCTGCAATTCAATATAAAAATCGCCTTCAAAGCGCTCGAGCCACCAGCGTATTTTTTCTTCCGCCTCGTCTAATTTGCCGTGCAGAATTGCCTGTGGAATTTCCGCTCCGATGCAGCAACTTGTAGCAACCAAACCTTCGCTGTACTGCTCCAGCAATTCTTTGTCAATGCGCGGATATTTGCCGTACAAGCCTTCGATAAAACCCAACGAGCAGAGCTTCGAGAGGTTTTCGTAGCCCTTGGCGTTTTTTGCCAGCAATAATTGATGATAGCGCACATCCTCCTCACCTTTGGAGCGCAGGAACGTCTTTTTGTGGCGATCTTCCACCAGATAGAATTCACAGCCAACAATCGGTTTCAGGTCGCGCTTTTTGGCTTCGGAGACAAATTTGAATGCGCCGAACATGTTGCCGTGGTCGGTGAGTGCCACGCCCTTCATGCCGTCGGCAGTGGCTTTATCCATCATCGCCCCGATGTCGGAAGCGCCATCGAGCAAAGAATATTGTGTATGGCAATGTAAATGAACGAATTCTGGCATGTCAAAAAGACTTTAGATATGAGATGTTAGACATGAGACCTTCCTGCTTAGCGCTGACGCTCTAAAATCTATCGTCTAATGTCTGGCATCTAAATTAACCAAATCCAATGAATCAGGGGTAAATAAAAACGAAAAGTTTTAAACAAAGATTTGTGGAAAACAAAAAGATTTGAAAAACAGGAGGTTGAATAAGCGATGAAAATATGAATTGATCTATTCAGAGCGGCGCGGTGTAGAGCATCTCGCAAATTTTCATGCCTTTTTGATAAAAATCCTTGATTTGAGCGGGCGGCAATAGTTCGTGTTTCTTATAAAAAAGGAGGTAATAATTTAGCCCTTCGAGTTGCCAGTTTTTTTCAATGGTGAAAAATTTCAGAAAAGGCTCGTTGACCGAAGCGCGGAGGTAATCTTCGTTGTCACTCTTTACCCAATATTGTTTAGAAAATTGCGGAAATTCCTCAAAATCAATATCTTTGGTGAGGTTGAGCCATTCGCCGATGCGATGAAAGAAGTGCTCCGGTTTCATCAAAAATTGCGGCAGCCCCAACTGTTTCGACTGCATAAAAAAAACGGTCTGCTTGTAGGTCACAGACGATTTGCCGCTACTGATGGTATATTGGTAATCAAAGATATGAAGCTCTGATTCCAACATTCCGTCTTTCTGATGGAGGATGTGTTCGATTCGCTTGCGGCTGCCTTGTTTGAACAAATGAAAATCCTTCAGCAACCGGAGCAATCCCCAGTCGTCTTTCGACTGAAATTGCATTCCCAGATCAAAAGCAACTTCTTCGAGTTGAGCTGCACGGTTTACTTTTCTGATGTTAGGCGGCATATCTTTGCATATAGTAGCTGGCGTCGTGTACCGTTTCGATTGCTTCGGCTTCTTCGGTCGTCAGATACACTTTGAAATCGCTTTCCAACGCCGCGATCAGCAGAAGCATATCAATCGAATCGAGATGAAGATCATCTCGCAGGTTGGTGTAGGAATGGATTCTTGACAAAGGAACCCGGCAAACGCCACTGATCAGATCAATGACACGATTTTCAGTAGTTGTTTTCATTTTCTCGGCAGATTTGTTACAGCGATTAGCAAATATCGTTTTAAGAAACGTTTACACCCCTTCAGTCGTTGCGGCTCATTTTGTTTTTTTCATAAAAATAATGCAAAATCCGACCAAAGGCGCTTTTTTATCTACCAAAGGCATTTGCAAATACGACATCTGCCATTGATTTAACCGTCTGGAAAAGAGATGGAAAGCAACTTGCCCCCAATGCTGAAAAAGCAACTTTCACCCTTGAATTCCGCTTTTATCATTTATCTTTAGCGGTGGTTGAAATACGACCAATCGCGGTAAAACGACAGACAGAAAAGGCAATTGTATGTATCACTTAGATGTATCACCATTTGGCGAGTTTGAAAAATTTGAATTGCACAATCCTGCTACCGACAATGGATTTGTGCTGGTGCCACATTTTGGCGCCTGTGTGCTGGATATTTGCTTTGCCGGGCAATCGGTCATTGACGGGTATAGCACGCCCGAGGAAATGCGCATCAATAAGTGGGGCAAAAATGTATTGCTTTATCCTTTTCCCAACCGCCTGAAGGACGGCCGATATGAGTGGCAGGGGATGACGCATCAATTTCCAGTGAACGATCGTGATACCGGCAACGCGCTACATGGCTTTGGTATGGATAAAGAAATGCGTGTGGAGGAAATCGAAGTAGCAAAAGACTTTGCAGAAGTAACCTGCCTGTACACAAGCAGAGGAGAGGAAGCCGGTTATCCGTTTCCGTTTACTTTCGCCGTCACCTTTCGGATGGAAGATGCGCAGACGTTCGAAGCGGAAATCGTTTTCAAAAACGACGGCAATACGGCTATACCTGTTGGCTTTGGCTGGCATCCATATTTTCGTTTGTCCGATTCGGCAGACAGAATGGAATTACAACTGCCACCGTGTGCTATCATTGAAGTGGATGACCGGATGATCCCTACCGGCAATCGCCAGACTTTTGAGCGGTTTTCCGATCTGACGCCAATCGGGACGATGGTGCTCGACAATTGCTTCGCTTTGTCTGCTGAAAAAGGGAAAGCCCAGTTGCTGTTGCGGGGAGAGCGAGGTACACTGCATTACTGGCAGGAAACGGGCGCCGGTAAGTTTGACTTTTTGCAGCTTTTTACACCGCCGCATCGCCGTTCGCTTGCGGTAGAGCCTATGTCGTGCAACATCAATGCTTTCAACAACGGTGAAGGACTCATTACTTTGGAGCCGGGCGCCGATGCCTATGCTCGCTTTGGTTTTTCGTGGGAAGCGTTGAGATAAGTTATGGAATGACGATGATTTCTGTCATTATTTTCGATTTTACATTCTGTTATTTTTCGCCCATCTAAAACAATGAAATGTTATGGTACCTGAATTTATGTTGCAGCTAATAGATTTTATCAGCCAACCGTGGCCCTGGTGGGTAGCCGGACCGATGATCGCGCTGATTATGTTTCTACTCCTTTGGTTTGGCAAAGATTTTGGCATGTCGGCCAATCTGCGCATCATGTGCGCTGCCGATGGCGCGGGCGATTTTTCCGATTTTTTCAAATTTGACTGGCAGTCGCAGGGCTGGAACCTCATGGTGGCGCTCGGCGCCATGTTCGGCGGTTATATAGCGTCGCATTATTTTACGCCAGCCGATGCTAACTTTGCCCACGTTTCCGCGGCTACGGTTGAAAGTCTGAAAAGTCTCCACTTCAATTACTCGGAAGGCAGTATTCCGCTGGTGCCCGAATTTTACTCGTGGGAAGCATTGTTTACCTGGCGGGGGCTGCTCGTGATCGTGGTAGGCGGTTTTTTGGTGGGTTTTGGTGCGCGCTATGCCGGCGGATGCACATCAGGGCACGCGATTAGCGGCTTGTCTGCCTTACAGTTGCCTTCGCTGATCGCCGTCATTGGCTTCTTCCTGGGCGGTTTGTTTATGACATATATTTTATTCCCTCTCATTTTTTAAAGCCTTGAATCATGAGAATGTCCAAATTTATTTTTGTAGGAATTTTATTAGGTGTCACTTTATATAAAGCGGAAGCCGTTTCCTGGTTTCGTATTTTTGAAATGTTCCATTTTCAATCATTTCACATGTACGGTATTATTGGCTCATCGGTTGCGGCTGGCTTATTGATTGTGCAATTGATCAAACGCACCCACATGCACTCGATTGAAGGTAAAGAAATCGTTATTCATCCAAAAGATCGCAGCGTGCCACGCTATCTGATCGGCGGGTTTATTTTTGGCTTGGGCTGGGCGTTGGCAGGCGTTTGCCCGGCGCCAATGTTTATTTTGATGGGCAGCGGATATACCGTTTTTATTGTTTTTCTGGCAGCAGCAATGTTTGGTACGTTCTTCTACGGTTTAGTGAGAAAATATTTACCTCACTAAGGAGTTGTCCAAAATTCTATTATATTCCAATAATATGTAGCTGGATCATCAACTCATAGGGCGGAGGAACTGAATGTGGGTTATTCCAGCATTCCAATATTTTAAAATGCCAACATTCCAGCCGAGTATAACTCTCGGTGTGTAAAATCCAAAAATTTAAACAGATTCTTAAAAAACATGACAGGCTTTATTAAAACCTGTCATGTTTTTTTTGTGGTCAGAAGCTAATTCCAATCTGAACATCAAACTGCTTCATTTCCAGATCGATATTCTGTACGGGATCCAGCGGATTTACGCCGCTCACTTTATTATTTAAGGCATAATTAAAGGAGAAATGCAGTTGCGTGTCGCCCTGCCCGAGGTTGCGGCTAAAACCGAACGCAATGTGATGCTCGATTACACCCGGTGCCAGGATGTTGAACAGTACTTCGGAATCGGGTACAGGTTGATTGCCATACGAATACCCGCCCCGGAGGATCCAGCTGTCAATGCCTTTGTATTCGACACCAAATTTTATCACCGACATATCTTCCCAGCCAAAACCGGCGCCATTTTCATTCCCCAGCGGGGTAAAGTTGGGGTTTGGGGTATAATCATTTGGATTATTGGGATCGCCGCCGGGTTTCAGAAAGGCGGGGAACAGGTTCTGCGGATTCATCGGATTGCTCACCGACTTGGAATCGCTATACATAATTTGCTTGAAATCAGCGATTAGTGTTAAATCTTCCACCGGAGAAAATGCCAAGCCAACTGCCCACCACGATGGAATGTCGAAGTCGCCTTCTTGCGCAAACAAACCGGCGTAGTCTTCAAATTCGCTCATAAAAATCTTCGACTGATACGTTGCGCCGATGGAAAACCGGTCGGAGAATTTTCCCAGATAACCCAGCTTAAATCCAACGCCAAAAGCATTGTCGGTGCCATTGTTGGAGAGTTTTGTCGCATCGCTGGATAAGCCGAATTGCCCGAAAGTATTCAAACCTTTTGCTTCAAACATCTGATAGCCAGCCAGACCGGAAATCCCCAGGCTTTGCCCTTCGGCGATTTCATAGGCGTAGCTCAGTTCGGCAAAAAGCTGGGAAAGGTTGACCCCTGTTGAGCTTGAGCTTTGATCAAAAAACGTAGCGGTCGGATAATCTGTATTCATGCCGCCGTTGCCGTAGATGGAAAGCCCCAACGCGCTTTGCTCCGATAATGCCCAATTGGCGCCGATGGCCGGAATGATAAAATATTCGGTTTCACTCTCGATCGTACCCGGAAAAAGCCCAAAGGTATTGGGCTGCATGGATGGAGCTCCTATAATCGTGTATTGGCGGATCGGATTAAAAAGCCCGATATTAATATCATACATCGTGCCGAGATAAACCCTGCCGGCAGGGTTGCCTCCTACGATGGATGTATAATAATAACCCATACCCGCCCCGGCAATGCCCTTATGGCGGGTATTGTAACCCAACGAAAAATAACCATCGGTTGCCCACGTCGGCAGGCTAACCATTATCATTAAAATCATGATAAACCATTGTCGCTTTTTCATAAAATAAGATTTTAAGTGTAGAAAAAAATCCTTTTAATTTAAGGAAATCAAGGGATTGCGGCAATGATTTCGGTCATGGGCTTATGTGATATTGATCACATAACGAAATAATTTTGAAATGATATAATTCGAAAAGAAGAAGCGACTGTATAAAACAATGGGTTGATCCGATAATGCATTAATTGGTTGTATGCGGCTGAAAATCAGTTTTTTATAAAAAAATTCAATTGTAAATAATAAAATGAGTAATAACTGCCGAACTTTTATTTTAAAAATCCGGCAATCAGGAGTCAGGTTATTTTACAGAAAACGGTACGGCTACTTTAGTCTGATCCCAGGTGAAAGTAATAACATCCTGACCATTTGCCTGTTCAAAAGCAATGGTAAACATTTCCACGATTTCGGGCAATTGCTGCACCGGCGCTTTCACGCGTAGCACGTCGGCTTCGGGTTTGTACTGCGTTCCCCAGAACGGAATATCGGAATTAAAAATAATCGTCCACTCGTTGGCTTCGGGGATGGTCACCACATGATACTTGCCGGCTTTGAGTGTTTGTCCGTTGAAATCCAGGTCTTTCGAAGTCGTGATGGTAGTTGGTTCATTGGCTCCCGTGCGCCACCATTGCCCGTAAGGCACCAATCCACCAAAAATCTCGCGTCCTTTTTTGAAAGGGCGGCAGTAAAAAATGGAAATGTCGGCTCCGTTTTGCTTGTATTCGACTATTTGCTCCGGGCTGGCTTTTTTGGTGTTTTGCATGCCGATTCGGACAAAAAGATAGCCGCCCAAAATAAGTAATAGCAATACTGCGACTACAATTAACAATGTTTTTTTCATGAAATAAAGATTTTAGGATGATGAAAGAATCCCTTGAAAAACAGAGACAGAGAGGTGTCGGTTGCATTATATTCCAGAAATATTTTAATCCGCTTGATAATCTTGCGCCATATTATTTTTTTGCTTACCTTTGTAGTGGATTTCAGAATAATCTATTTTTTACTTAAGTTTAGCAGGTCTGTTTTAGCCTTCTTTTATGAATTTCTAATCTTTCTTCGCTACACTTAAATCCAAGTCGTAAGAATAGTTGTTCTACTTTTTTTAACTTTTTAATTTTTTCTAATGAACATTTTTGTTGCAAAATTGAATTTCAGCACGCAGAGCGATGACCTGCGTGAAGTGTTTGAAGCTTATGGCGAAGTAGATTCTGCCAAAGTCATCATGGATCATTTTACAGGCAAATCGAAAGGCTTTGGTTTCGTGGAAATGCCCAACGATGATGAAGCGACGAATGCGATCAACGATCTGAACGAAAGCGAACTGGACGGCAACACGATCGTAGTCAAAAAAGCAGAACCACGCGAATCGCGTGAGC
Source organism: uncultured Saprospiraceae bacterium (assembly GCA_964596135.1). Taxonomy (GTDB): domain Bacteria; phylum Bacteroidota; class Bacteroidia; order Chitinophagales; family Saprospiraceae; genus JADJNW01. Next base: position 10,472 of record CAZQTF010000080.1, read on the forward strand.
GTGGTGGTTTTAATCGCGGCGGCGGTAATCGTGGCGGCGGCGGTTATGGCGGTGGCAATCGCGACCGTGGCGGCTACGGCGGTGGCGGTAACTACGGCGATGGCGGCGGCTACAAAAAAAGATATTAATTCGTAGCTGTTTATATCAAACAGACAAAGCCCTTTCTCAATTTCTTGGGAAGGGGCTTTGTGTTTCTGTGTTTAGTCATTCGCCGTTTCAGGATCGGCATCTTTCTCCTACTGCTCGCGCAGAGCGTGGCGCACTATTTTTTTATTTTCTCCCGTCCTAACCGAGTTTGCCCGCAGAGGATTCGGCACAACAGGATGCTGTTTTAAAACGTCTGCAATATAGTTGGTAGATTGATTACCTCCGTTGCCGCCGGACTGTATCCGGTGGTTTCTTTCCATGCTCGCGGTCTGCGACCATTTAGTGCCAGGCGCTACTCAGCGCTACAGATACACCAGGTATAAATATGCAAACCAAGAGCAGGTCTCTCTCCCTCGCTCCTGGTCACTTAACCTCCCCCAAACGCTCCCAGCCGCAGTACACATTCCCTCTGCCCTCCCGCAGGAACCCCACCAGCGTCATCCCGTGCTCCTCCGCCAACTCCACCGCCAGACTCGACGCCGCGCCGACCGCCGCCAGCACCGGAACGGCCGCCATTACTGACTTTTGCACCAGTTCAAAGCCCGCCCGGCCGCTCACCAGCACGACCGAATTGCGCAAGGGAATTTTATTTACCTTCAACGCCGCACCAATGAGCTTATCCAGCGCATTGTGCCGCCCGACGTCTTCGCGCAGCATTTGCAGATTTCCAGCTGTATCAAACAGCGCCGCCGCGTGGATGCCGCCGGTTTGGGCAAATAAAGTCTGATCCTGATTCAGTTTTTGCGGAAGCGAGAACAAAAAATCAGCTGAGATCCTGGGTTCGCCTTTCGGCAACAAGAAACGGCAAGTTGTTTGCACCATGTCAATAGAGGCTTTGCCACAGATGCCGCAGCTGGAGGACGTGTAAAAATGGCGGTTCAGGCTGTCGAAATCAAAATCCAGGTCGGGATGTAAATCCACCAGTATTACGTTCTCCTGCGAAGCTGCATCCAGTTGCTCGGTCAGATAGCGCATTTTTATTACATCCTTAGCCGAAATAATGATACCTTCGGTAAATAAAAATCCCAGCGCCAGCTCAAAATCATTTCCGGGGGTACGCATGGTCACTGCCAGGCTCTTCTGCGTTCGCCGGGCACCTTTACCAAAAGCGATCTTAATCTCCAGCGGCTCCTCCACAGCAAGCGTATCCTGCCCTTCGCTCCGACTTCCACAGTGGATTTTTTGGATGTTGTGTTTGGTTGTACCTTGTTGCATAATTGCATGGTTTTTACATCATGATAACAAAACAATGTAGCCTATCAATTAGTGAATCCATAATTTTCACTAATTTCGTAAAAAACTGCAGATGCACCGTCGGAAATTTGTCGAACTAACCGGTTTTGCCGCACTTAGCGCCAGTATTCAACCTAATTTTTGGATGTTAAAATCCAATACATTTGAAAGCAAGCGCCCGCCAGTTCATGAACGTCGTTTTACCTCCCAGGCAGTAGAAGCAACGATCAAAGCAGTAAAAGCCGCCATCAGAGATCCCGAGCTGGCGTGGATGTTTGAAAATTGCTACCCCAATACCCTCGATACAACAGTCGAACTCGATACGATCAGTGGCAAACCGGATACCTTCGTTATCACCGGTGATATTGACGCCATGTGGCTGCGCGATTCCACCGCCCAGGTGTGGCCCTACCTGCCGCTTATCAATCAGGACGCTGAGCTGAAGCGTCTGATCCAGGGGTTGATCAACCGCCAAACGCAGTGCGTGCTGCTTGATCCCTACGCCAATGCTTTTTACAAGGATGTAAATAAAATTTCCGAATGGAGCGATGACCGCCCTCAGATGAAGCCCGGCGTACATGAGCGCAAATGGGAAATTGACTCGCTGTGTTACGTCATCCGTTTAGCCAATGCTTACTGGCAGATCACGGGCGATGCTTCGCTTTTCGACAACGATTGGGATCGTGCCATGCGCCTGATGGTGAACACTTTCCGTACCGAACAGCGCAAAAACGGCGAAAGCCCGTACCGCTTTATTCGTACAACTTCCTGGATGATTGACGCACCACCGTTCAATGGTACCGGGCACCAGATCAAACCGGTCGGATTGATAGCCTCCATGTTTCGCCCCAGCGACGATGCTACCATCCTGCCTTTTTTGATTCCGTCGAATATCTTCGCGGTGCTGGAATTAAGGCATCTGAGCAATATTTACCGAAAAGCTTTGCAAGACGAGGCTTTCGCTAAAGAGTGCGACAATTTAGCCGATGAAGTGGACGCGGCCATTCAACAATACGCTATTTCCAAACATCTGCATTTTGGCAAAATCTACGCCTACGAAGTGGATGGATTTGGTAATCAACTTTTTATGGACGATGCCAACCTCCCCAGCCTGATGTCGCTGGCATATCTTGGTGCGCATCAACCCACCGACAAGCTATACCGCAATACCCGCAACTTTCTGCTCAGCGACCACAATCCTTATTTTCTGAAAGGCAAAGCCGCCGAAGGTCAGGGCAGCCCGCATACCGAGAAATTCCGCATCTGGCCTATGGGCATCATCCTGCGCGCCATGACCAGCACCGACGACGCTGAAGTGCTCCATTGCCTGCGCATGCTCCGGGCGACCCACGCGGGCACGGGCTTCATGCACGAAGCTTTTGACAAAGACGATGCGGCTCAATTCACCCGCAAATGGTTTGCCTGGGCGAATACGCTTTTCGGAGAATTGATTATCAAAATTTATCACGAGCGGCGCGCTCTGTTACAGCAGATTTAAGCAATCGGCACAGCATAGTGATGCCTCATATCCCTTTCCTTCCAGATTGCTTTCAGGAAGGAAAAATCTTGTTTTATCAGCATTCGAATTGAAACGGCTTCGTTCATCATCAAACGAGCATACAAATCAAAATCTTCCGACCGGTACTTGACGAAAGTCAGGCGCTCAGCATAAACGTTATTTAATCTCGGAAAACGGCACATTGGTGATGCGGTAGGATTGCCAGTCGTGGTAATCAAAATGCCACCATTCATATTCGTACACTTTGAAACCCTCCGCTTCCATTTTAGCGCGCAACAGATCGCGCGTCTGGCGCTGCTCTTCGGTGCCGCCTGCATAGTTGGGGTAAGAGCGTTCGGTCATTTCGTCGTATGCGCCGGGCATTGGAACTTCTTTGCCGGTAGCCAGATCGTACAAGGTCAAATCCACCGCACAGCCGCGATTGTGGCGCGAACCTTTCTTTGGGTCGGCTACAAATTTCTTGTTTTCTTTGGAGGTCACATCCCAAAACAGCTTCGTTACACTCCAGGGGCGGTAGCCATCAAACACCATTAGCCCATAACCCAAAGGCTTCAGACTTGCGTTTACCCGCACCAGCGCCTCGGCTGCCGGGCGTTGCAAAAATGCTCTGGCTTCGGTATAGACCGGTCTGCCCACGAGGTTATTGTTCGTCGCATAGCGAATATCGAGTTTGATCGTTGGGTCGAGTTTTACCAATTCCACCAGATCGGTTTGCTTGAAATTGCCCGTTTCCCGGGGTGGTTTGGTCGCACAGGCACTAAATAGCAAAAAGGTAAATAAAAACAGCCAATTGCGACGGCAGTTTAATGGCATTGTAATAGACATTGAATATTATTTAAGTTCTTGTTCAAATATAAACAAATTCTACTTCAGCTCAAAAAGAATATTCCCATCGCCCCATCAAAATTTCGACTTGCGCCACAATTGAATGTTGATCAAAAATATCCATAACAAATACAGCAAAAACGTCACTTTTTGTAATAAAGGCAATATCTGAATCCCGTTTTTGGAATAATAAATGTAACTATTGGCAATAATCATTAATAAACAAGTAATGCCAAATCCCAGCAGCCGGAACGACTTGCTCCGGTACAAGGCAACATAGGTACCCGACAGAGCGACGATCCCCAACACCACCGCCAGCAGGATAATAAAATCATGATAATTGGAGAAAACAAAAATTGCCAGCAGCATGGAACCGATGCCTGAGAATTGAACGATCCGGTAATGCTGCTCGCCGGTGCGCATGAGCCTCGGCACTAAATACCAGAAAGCCGACAGCGCTAAGCAGAGCATGGTCATCGCCGCAATAGCAATGGAGCTCGCCGGATTCGGCTGCCCATTTTTTGCCCATTTGGATAGCAAATCGCACCAGTAGTTATTTATCCAACTGAAGCCCTCCGCTGTCTGATCCACATTCGAGCCACCAGGATACATCGAAGCCGCCAGCAGATAAAGCCCTACAAAAACACAAATGCCCCCCGTAGGAATCCAGATCAGCCATTTATTGTTAAAAAATTGTACCCGGTCGGTCATGATTTTACTGCTTTGACCGTACATAAAACAACACATCACCGTCAAGGCTTTGCAACCAGAACATTGCAAATATAGCCCGCTATGATTAAAAAACAAACGCCCCACTTTTCAACGAGGCGTTGTGCTGCACAATAAAACAAAATTTACAGCATCTGGAGCGCAGGCTGTCCAGTAAAATATCGCGATACACTTGCCTGGCAAACAGATCAATCCAACCGACAATCGTCAACGTCAGGTAGTAAGAACCTTTGGGTTGTGTACTTTGTATTTGCGGCTCCCGTGCGTCGTTTTCTACTTCAGGAGGCACATAGAACCATGGTGCCATAGACACCGAAAATAGATCGGGTTGATCAAATCACCGGACATAGTCCTTATCCTGTCCCATAATTCTGTTGTAATAAAAAGCCGGTACGAATAATACAGGAGTTACGCACTAAATAAAGCAAAAAAAAGTAATAACTTTACAGG
>CAZQTF010000081.1:0-15344 GCA_964596135.1 uncultured Saprospiraceae bacterium
GTGGATGTCCTGAGCACCGATGCCGTCAATGGTGAAATGCAAGTCTGTTGGTCGAAACCCAAAGCTTCTGACCTCGATACTTTGCTCAATCCCGGTCCCTATCGCTACGAAGTGCTCCGGGCGGAAGGCGTCAACCCGGATGAGGCGGCTTTCCAGCCAATCGGCGTTGAATTTGTTAGTGCCACCTTTGCAGAAGCCAACGACACCTGTTTTGTGGATATGGGTTTGAATACCCTTGGAACCGCTTATAGTTATAAAGTGCGATTCTACACCGGCAATTTTGCTGGGGCGCTGGGCACAACCAATCCGGCATCGTCGGTGTTTTTGAGAGTTGCCGGTACCGATCGCGCCAATAACCTCTCCTGGCAGGAGCAAGTATCCTGGGAAAATTATGAATACCTCGTTTTACGGAAAAATGCACAGGGCAATTTTGATACTTTGGCAAGGGTGCCGCAGTCTTCCTATCGGGATACCAACCTCCAGAATGGGGAAGAATATTGTTACAAAATTGAAAGCATAGGTTCTTTCGGTATTGATGGCGTGATCAATCCGATTTTCAATACTTCGCAGGAAGCCTGTGGTATTCCCAGAGACGACGTACCGCCCTGCCCCCCGATATTGACCGTATCCAATATTTGTGATCAAAATATTTCCTGCTCGGATGAAGAAAATCTGTTTAATACCCTTCGTTGGGAAATTTGTTCGGAAGCAACGGATGTAGCGGGTTACAATGTGTATTTCGCACCGTTTGAAGGCGCGCCTTTCCAGTTGGTTATCAGTGTGGAAGGCGCCAGCAAAACCAGCGTTGAGCACAGCCCCGAAGGCGGGATTGCCGGGTGCTATTACGTAACTGCTTTTGACTTCAATCAAAACGAGAGTGATTCCAGCAATGTGGTGTGTGTGGATAACTGTCCGTTTTACGAGTTGCCAAATACCTTCACGCCCAACAACGACGGTTTCAACGACACATACCGACCGTTTCCGTTCTGTTTCATCGAAAATGTGGATTTCAAAGTTTTCAATCGCTGGGGGCAATTGGTCTTTGAAACCAGCGATCCAAATCTAAACTGGAATGGTAAAAACCTGAACGGTGAAGACCTGGCGGAAGGCGTGTATTATTATAGTTGTCGGGTTTTTGAACGGCGCGTGAGCGGCATTGTGCAAACGCCCGAAATACTAAGTGGCTACATTGAACTGATCCGGGGGAAGTAAAGTTTAATGGAAAATATTCACTTGGTCTATCGGTAAAGAGGGTCTATCGGGAAGTAAAATATTTTCCGACTCACCATCAACCGGTACACCACAAACCGACCCAAAACAAAAACATGTTCACCGGAATTATCGAAGCCCTTGGCAAAATAAAAACAATTCGTCGGGAAGGTACGAATGTGCATTTCACGATCGAATCGCCGATTTCGCAGGAATTAAAAATTGATCAAAGCGTGGCGCACAATGGCGTGTGTCTTACCGTGGTGGCAGTGGGCGAAAATACGCACACCGTTACGGCAGTGGAAGAAACGCTCAAACGCTCTAATCTCGGTGCTTTGAGCGAAGGCAGTCTCATCAATCTCGAACGCGCCATGCTCGCCAATGCCCGACTGGATGGTCATATGGTACAAGGGCACGTAGATGCTACCGGCGAATGCATTGCCATCGAGCCTCTGGACGGAAGTTGGTATTTCCGCTTTCGCTACATGCCAACGGAAGAGCACCTGCTGGTGGATAAAGGTTCTGTCAGCGTCAACGGCGTAAGCCTCACCGTCGTTGAGCCATACGATGACATCTTCTCTGTGGCGATCATTCCTTACACTTATGAGCATACTAATTTTAAAATGTTAAAAGTCGGCGATTTTATTAATCTGGAATTTGATATCATCGGAAAGTATATTGCAAAATACGCAAAATTATATCATAAACAGAATAACTGATTATCAAATTATTTTATACCTGCAACATAAGAAAACCCCCTCCGATAATAATCGAAGGGGGTTCATCTATTCCAAAACTAACTTGATCGTTTAAAATTCAGCTTCTTCCTCTTCGTACTGGGCATGGCGCGCCTCATACTCTGCCTGAGCTTCTTTATGCGCCACAAAGAGCGAGTCGTATTTGCGCAAGCCTGTACCAGCAGGAATGCGCTTACCAACGATGACGTTCTCTTTCAGACCATTAAGCTCGTCCTTCTTAGCAGCCACTGCAGCCGTGCTCAACACCTTGGTCGTTTCCTGGAACGAAGCTGCCGAAATCCAGCTATCTGTCCCCAAAGACGAGCGCGTAATCCCTTGCAACATGGAACTGGAAGTCGCCGGTACGGCATCGCGGTATTCTACCAGCTTCTTGTCATTGCGCTTCAAGAAGGAATTCTCTTCGCGCAACTGACGCAGCGTTACCAACTGACCAGCTTTCAGACGATTGGAATCTCCTGGATCGGTTACTACCTTCTTATCGAAAATCCAGTCGTTTTGTTCGATAAAGTCATATTTCTCGACCGCTTCTCCTTCCAGGAAAGTCGTATCACCCGGGTCTTCGATCTGCACACGACGCATCATCTGGCGTACGATCACTTCAATATGTTTATTGTTGATCGTGATACCCTGCGAACGATACACTTCCTGTACACCATTGACCAGGTAAGTCTGCACGGCAAATGGACCTTTGATATTCAGAATATCTTTCGGCGCAACCGAACCATCGGAAAGGGGCGTTGCTGCGCGCACGAAGTCACCGTCTTGCACCAAAATATGCTTCGACAAGCCAATCAGGTATTTGTGTTTCTGGTCATCGCGAGATGTTACAATTACCTCGCGGTTGCCGCGTTTGATTTTACCAAACGAAACCACCCCGTCAATTTCGGACACCACCGCCGGATTGGTTGGATTGCGGGCTTCAAATAGTTCCGTTACACGCGGAAGACCACCGGTAATATCCTGAATTTTACCCAGTTTACGTGGAATCTTGGCAATACGCTGACCTGCTTTCACCTCGATATTATCTTCGATGGAAATATAAGAACCCACCGGCAGGTTGTAGAGTTTCAATTCTTCACCATCCGGTGAAACGATTTTGATTGTCGGTACTTTCTTTTTATTTCTCGGTTCGATAATTACTTTTTCGGTGTAACCGGTCTGGTCGTCGCGCTCTTCGCGGAAGGTCACACCTTCTTCAATATCCTCGAACTTAGCAATACCCGGATATTCCGATACGATCACAGCGTTGAACGGGTCCCATTCGCAGATCGTTTCACCGCGTTTGATGTCCTGCCCTTCTGTTACGTACAGGGTAGCACCGTAAGGCACGTGGTGCGAAGCCAACTGCTTACCATTTGCATCCACAATCCGCACTTCGCCGGTACGCGACAGAACCGTATTGATCTTATTGCCAAGATCATCTTCGGATTCCGTCACCCGCATACTGTCGAATTCCACCTTACCGTTGAATTTCGAGATAATTTCCGATTCTGTTTTTGAAACCGAGGCAATACCACCCACGTGGAAAGTACGGAGGGTCAACTGAGTGCCGGGTTCGCCGATGGATTGAGCAGCGATGATACCCACTGCATCCCCAATTTCAGCAATACGACCGGTAGCCAGGTTCTTACCGTAGCATTTGGTACAAACGCCGCGTTTGGTATCGCAGGTCAGTACAGAACGGATGGTTACCGTTTCCACCCCAACCTCCTCGATATAATCTGCCAATTTTGCATCAATATATTCACCCGCTTTCAGAATCAACTCATCGGTTGTCGGGTGGTAAATATCGTGTAGCGTAAAGCGCCCTTCGATACGCGAAGTTAATGGTTCGATCACTTTTTCATTGTCTTTCAATGCCGAGGTTTCGATACCGCGCAAGGTCGCGCAATCCTCTTCCATGATCACCACATCCTGCGCTACATCCACCAGACGACGCGTTAGATAACCCGCATCCGCCGTTTTCAATGCTGTATCCGCCAAACCTTTGCGTGCACCGTGCGTCGAGATGAAGTATTCCAAAACCGACAAACCATCCACGAAATTGGCAAGAATCGGGTTTTCGATGATGGCGCCACCCGTGTCACCTGATTTTCTTGGTTTTGCCATCAGACCACGTAAACCGCACAACTGTTTGATCTGTTGCTTGGAACCACGCGCGCCTGAATCGAGCATCATGTACACCGAATTAAAGCCCTGCTTGTGTTCTGCCAATTCCTTCATCAACGTTTCCGTAATCCGGTTATCGGCGTATGTCCATTTGTCAATAATCTGATTGTAACGCTCGTTGTTGGTGATCAAACCCATATTGTAGTTGTCCCATACTTCATCTACTTCCGACTGCGCTTCTTCCAGTGTTTTCTGTTTGATACTTGGTGTAATCAAATCACCGAGGTTGAAGGAAAGACCGCCTTTGAATGCCCACATGAAGCCCATTTCCTTGATCGAATCCAGGAAGTCAGCGGTCACACGGAAATTGGTACGACGAATCACATCACCGATGATCTTTTTCAGATTCTTCTTGGTGAGCAATTGGTTGATAAAAGGTACATTCTCCGGTACTACTTCATTGAAAAGCACCCGACCCGTTGTTGTTTCAATGACCTTTTGCACCAAATTGCCGTTTTCATCTTCTACCCTCGCCCTTACTTTGATGACGGCATGCAGGTCGAGTTTTCCTTCATTGTACGCGATGAGCACCTCTTCTGCAGAGTAGAAAACGCGACTCTCTCCTTTCACTTTGATCGTATCCGTAGAGCGTCTTTCTTTCGTGATATAGTACAAGCCCAAGACCATGTCCTGCGAAGGCAGCGTCACCGGCGAGCCGTCCTGTGGGTTGAGCATGTTGTGCGAAGACAACATCAGCACCTGTGCTTCCAGAATCGCCGCTTGGCTCAGTGGCACGTGTACAGCCATCTGGTCACCATCGAAGTCAGCGTTGAAAGCGCCACACACCAGCGGGTGTAACTGAATAGCTTTACCTTCGATCAGCTTTGGCTGGAACGCCTGGATAGACAGGCGGTGCAGCGTCGGGGCACGGTTGAGCAATACCGGGTGTCCTTTCAGAATATTTTCCAGGATTTCCCAAATCACCGAATCTTTGCGATCTACGAGTTTTTTTGCTGATTTTACAGTTTTTACAATACCGCGCTCAATCAACTTTCTGATAATAAAAGGCTTAAACAATTCTGCTGCCATTCCTTTCGGAATACCGCATTCATGCAACTTAAGCGTCGGACCGACCACGATCACCGAACGACCGGAATAATCCACACGCTTACCAAGAAGGTTCTGGCGGAAACGTCCTTGTTTACCTTTCAGAATATCGCTCAAAGACTTCAGTGCGCGACCGCCCTCGGCTTTCACTGCATTGGATTTGCGTGAGTTGTCAAACAGTGAATCCACTGCTTCCTGCAACATTCGCTTTTCGTTCCGCAGGATCACTTCCGGCGCTTTGATTTCAAGCAGTCGCTTCAAACGGTTATTTCTGATGATCACCCGACGATACAAATCGTTCAGATCAGAGCTGGCAAAACGACCGCCATCCAGCGGCACCAAGGGGCGCAATTCTGGCGGCACCACTGGCAGGTATTGAATCACCGTCCATTCCGGGCGGCTATTAGCAACGGTAAGCCCTTCGCGAAAGGCTTCTACCACCCGCAGGCGCTTGAGTGCTTCCGATTTGCGCTGTTGCGAAGTCTCATTAGCAGCCTGATGACGCAGATCATAGGACAGTTGATCCAAATCGAGGCGCATCAACATATCCCGGATAGCTTCAGCCCCCATGCGGGCAATGAATTTGTTGGGATCGGAATCATCCAGCATCTGATTATCGGGCGGAAGCGTTTCCATCTGCTCCAGATATTCCTCTTCCGAGAGCAAGTCGCCTTCGGCAAGGCCATCCGCAGCTTTTACACCCGACTGGATAATCACGTAGCGTTCATAATAAATAATAGATTCCAGTTTCTTAGAAGACAAACCAAGCAGGTAGCCAATTTTGTTGGGCAATGATTTAAAAAACCAAATGTGCACAACCGGCACTACCAGTTTGATATGCCCCATCCGCTCCCGGCGCACTTTTTTCTCGGTCACTTCTACTCCGCATCGGTCGCAGACGATCCCTTTATAGCGAATCCGCTTGTATTTACCACAATAACATTCGTAGTCCTTCACCGGTCCAAAAATACGCTCACAAAACAAGCCATCTCGCTCCGGTTTGTAAGAACGGTAATTGATGGTTTCCGGCTTTAATACCTCGCCATACGAGCGTTCCAGAATTTCATCCGGCGACGCCAGACTGATGGTGATGCTATCGAAATCCTGCTTTTGAACTTGCTGACTATTCTTTTTAAATGGCATATCCTAATTTTTGAAGACTTTAGACTTCAGACAATAGATATTAGATTGCTGTATTAGGAGGGCATCTAACGTCTAAAATCTGGCGTCTAAAATCGAGATTTTATTCAAATTTCACATCCAGTGCCAAACCGCGCAATTCGTGCACCAAAACGTTGAATGATTCCGGTACATTCGGCTCCGGCAGGTTGTCACCTTTCACAATTGCTTCGTAAGCCTTCGCACGACCGTTGATATCGTCCGATTTGATCGTGAGCAATTCCTGCAGAATGTTGGATGCACCAAAGGCTTCAAGCGCCCAAACCTCCATCTCACCGAAACGCTGACCACCAAACTGCGCCTTTCCACCCAACGGCTGCTGCGTGATGAGCGAGTAAGGACCAATCGAGCGGGCATGCATCTTGTCATCAACCATGTGCGATAATTTGAGCATGTAAATCACACCCACCGTCGCTTGTTGGTGGAAGCGATCGCCCGTTTCTCCGTCGTGCAGATAAGTTTGACCCAAATCAGGCAAACCGGCTTTTTGAACAATTTCAGCGATGTCATCGCGGGTAGCTCCGTCAAAAATCGGCGTAGAGAATTTTACGCCCAGTTTTTCGCCAGCCCATCCCAGTACCGTTTCAAAAATCTGTCCCAGATTCATACGTGAAGGCACGCCCAGCGGGTTGAGCACAATATCCACAGGTGTGCCGTCTTCCAAGAACGGCATATCTTCCGTGCGCACGATTCTGGAAACAATTCCCTTGTTACCATGACGCCCCGCAAGCTTATCGCCCACCTGTAGTTTACGCCTTTTTGCCATGTAAACCTTTGCCAGTTTCAAAACGCCTGCGGGCAGTTCATCGCCGATGCTCACATTAAACTTTTCGCGCTTGTAACGACCAACTTCCTCGTTGACTTTGATGCTATAGTTGTGCAACAGTCGGGCAATCAGTTCATTTGTATGTTGTTCGTTCGTCCAGTTACTGTAATCAATCGTCGTGTAATCCAGTTCCCGGAGCAATTCCTGTGTGAACTTCGTTCCTTTTGGGATTGCAGGTTCACCGTAAATACTCTTGACACCCTGTGAAATTTTATCTTTCACCAGGATCAACATCTTGTCAATCAGGATGGTCTTCAATTCATTCAAAGCGACCTTGTGCTGATCATCCAGCTTGTCGAGTTGGGTTTTCTCTTCGCCTTTTTGCACCTTATCCTTCTTGGCACGAGCGAACAACTGCTTGTCAATTACAATGCCACTGGTAGAAGGAGGCGCTTTGAGCGATGCATCTTTTACATCGCCGGCTTTGTCGCCGAAGATGGCACGCAGCAATTTTTCTTCCGGCGTTGGATCGGATTCGCCTTTTGGCGTGATCTTCCCAATTAGGATATCTCCTTCTTTCACCCACGCGCCAATGCGAATGATACCGTTTTCGTCCAAATCTTTCGTTGCATCTTCGCTTACGTTCGGGATGTCATTTGTCAGTTCTTCTTCACCCAGCTTGGTATCGCGCACATCCAATTCGAAGTGCTCGATATGCACGGAAGAGAAGATATCTTCGCGAATAACACGTTCCGACAACACGATAGCATCTTCAAAGTTATAACCCTTCCAGGGCATGAATGCCACTTTCAGGTTTTGCCCCAGTGCCAGTTCGCCTTTTTCTGTGGCATAGCCGTCGCAAAGAATTTGGCCTTTATGCACACGGTCGCCCCGGCGCACAATTGGGCGCAGGTTGATACAAGTTCCCTGATTGGTTCGCAAAAACTTGGTCAATACATAACGCTTGCGGTTATCTTCGAAAGAAATCAATTGTTCTTCTTCCGTACGATCATAACGAATGACAATTTCATTGGCATCCACGTATTCTACCACACCATCGCCTTCTGCATTGATAAGCATACGGGAATCTCGAGCAACCTTACCTTCCAGCCCTGTACCCACAATTGGAGAGCTTGGACGGATCAGCGGCACTGCCTGGCGTTGCATGTTCGATCCCATCAGAGCGCGATTGGCGTCATCGTTTTCCAGGAATGGGATCAAGGAAGCTGAAACCCCAACAATCTGGTTGGGCGCTACGTCCATATATTCCAATTCCTCAGGGGTCAATACCGGGAAGTCACCGTGTTCACGCGACTTTACACGATCATTGACAAACTGTCCATTTTCATCAATCGGTGCGTTTGCCTGGGCAATTTTGCTGGTGTCTTCGCCTTCCGCCGAAAGGTAAATGACATCGGTTTCTACCTCTACCCTTCCGTCGCTTACTTTGCGATACGGCGTCTCGAGAAAGCCCATCTTATTGATCTTGGCGTGTACACACAACGTTGAAATCAAACCAATATTCGGACCTTCCGGCGTTTCAATGGTACAAAGACGACCGTAGTGCGAATAGTGAACGTCGCGCACCTCAAAGCCGGCGCGCTCGCGCGAGAGACCACCGGGACCCAGCGCCGAGATACGGCGCTTATGCGTAATTTCTGACAGCGGGTTGGTCTGATCCAGAAACTGCGACAACTGGCTGGTACCAAAAAAAGAATTGATCACTGAAGACAACGTCCGGGCATTGATCAGATCCATCGGCGTGAAAACTTCATTGTCGCGCACGTTCATACGCTCACGGATGGTACGCGCCATTCTGGCAAGACCAACGCCAAACTGCGCATACAACTGCTCTCCAACGGTGCGTACCCGACGATTGCTCAGGTGATCAATATCATCTACTTCTGCCTTCTGATTCATCAGGCTGACGAGATACTGCACGATGGCAATGATGTCCTCCTTTGTCAATACCAACACATCCTCCGAAATATTCAACTCCAGCTTGCGGTTGATCTTGTAGCGACCGACTTCGCCCAGGTTGTATCGCTTATCTGAAAAGAAGAGCTTGTCAATGATCCCGCGAGCCGTTTCTTCATCGGGAGGATCGGTACCGCGCAACTGGCGATAGATATATGTTACCGCTTCGATTTCAGAACTGGTGGGGTCTTTTTGTAGCGTATTATAGATAATGGAATAATCCTGATCAATTTCTTCCTTCTGCAAAATCACTGTTTCTATTTCTGCCGACAGGATTGCTTCGATGTTTTCTTCATCCAGCACGACATCACGTTCGAGGATGATCTCGTTGCGCTCGATGGTTACTACTTCACCGGTATCCTCATCTACAAAGTCTTCCGTCCAACTGCGCAACACACGTGCTCCCAGCTTACGACCGATGCAATTTTCGAGTTCCTCCCGAACAGCGGGAATTTCATCGGCGAGATCAAAAAGATCCAGAATTGCCTTATCGGTGTCATAACCGATACCCCGCAGCAAGGTCGTTACCGGGAATTTCTTTTTCCGGTCAATGTAAGCATACATAACCGTGTTGATATCGGTCGCAAATTCCATCCAGGCGCCTTTGAAAGGAATTACCCTTGCCGAATAGATTTTGGTGCCATTCGGATGGAAAGTCTGACCAAAAAATACCCCTGGAGAGCGATGCAATTGAGATACGATCACCCGTTCTGCCCCGTTGATAACAAAAGTTCCTTTGGGTGTCATATAGGGTATGTTCCCTAAGAAAACATCCTGAACAATCGTCTGAAAATCAACGTGTTCCTCGTCGTTACACGACAGGCGTAGCTTGGCTTTCAGCGGAACGCTGTACGTCAAGCCCCGTTGCATACATTCCTCTATGGTATAGCGCGGTGGATCAATGTAATAGTCAAGAAATTCGAGTACAAAAATGTTCCTCGCATCCGTGATAGGGAAATTTTCCTGGAACACCTTGTAAAGTCCTTCGTTGATACGATTCTCAGGGGTGGTTTCCAACTGAAAAAACTCCTGGAAAGACTTTAACTGTATTTCAAGCAAATCAGGATACGGAGAGGGGAGTTTAATTTTACCGAAGCGCACTCTCTTATCTTCGGCATTGATTACCTTACCGTTTGACGTCATTTGCGATAGATATTTTATGTTACTGGCGATTGAAATCTTTATCCCAATCACCCGTTATATGGTTATATATACCCGTTAGGCGGTAAAAAGTTCAAATCGTCCTGAATTTGTCTTAGACAACGATAGGCTTAGCCTGTTGCGACGCAACTTGCTAAGCCTTTTCGCTACCCAAAGCCCGTATTTGTAATGTTGCTTTCAAATATAAAGGGCTTTTAGCGTGCGTAGATTACTACTTTAATTCGACTTCGGCACCAGCTTTTTCCAAAGTAGCCTTGATATTTTCGGCTTCTTCTTTGGGTGCTCCTTGCTTCAGTACGCTTGGGGCGCCGTCCACCATGTCTTTGGCTTCCTTCAGACCCAAGCCGAGCAGGTTCTTTACTTCCTTCACAACATTTAATTTATTGGCACCTGCTGACTTCAATACAACGTCGAATTCTGTTTTTTCAACAGCAGCGGCGGTGCCACCTCCGTCGCCTCCTGCACCAGGAGCAGCAATAGCAACAGCCGCAGCAGCCGGCTTGATACCATACTCTTGTTCCATAATATTGGTCAATTCTACCACATCTTTGATAGAGAGGTTAGCCAGCTGTTCCGCAATAGCTTTCAGATCTGCCATTTTGATAATTTTTTAAAAGTTTCTAACAAATAAACATTAACGCTTTATGGTGCGTTGAGCTTGGAAGCCTTGATTTTGTTGATCACTCATCATTTAGCATTTACCAACTTTTTGAAATCTGCTCGGTAAATAATTAATGATAAATGTTCGATGAATTTACTCGCCGCGTTCTTCCAACGCTTTGAGTAAGCCCATAATGTTACCGCCACCCGACTGCAGCGCGCCAAGCAAATTGGCGGCCGGAGCCTGAAGCAAACCAAGCAGATCACCCACCAACTCGTCTCTTGACTTGAGTTTGCTGAGTGCATCCAGTTGTTCATCGCCGATGTAAACAGCAGAGTCAATATACGCTGCCTTCACAAGCGGGCGCTCATTGTCGCCACGAAATTCCTTGATGAGGCGTGCCGGCACATTTGCAACATCCGCAAACATCAGCGCTGTTGGCCCGTGCAATGCCTCATACAACGGCTTGTAGTTCTTTTCTTCAGGAGCAGCTTCGAGTGCCTTTTTGATCAGTGTATTTTTTAACACTTTCATTTCTATGCCTTTCTCGAAACATAGTCTCCTCAGTTTATTGACTTGCTCTACGGTAAGAGTCGAAGAATCTGTAATATAGAAAAACGAATTGTTTTCAAATTTCTCCTTCAGCCCCTCGATAACTGCAGTTTTTTCTTCTCTCGTCATTGCCTTGAGATTTTTTGCACATTAAAAATTAGTGAACATTCTTGGCCTCAACCTTAATGCCTGGGCTCATGGAACTCGCCACGGCAACCGATTTCATGTAAGTCCCCTTTGCGGAAGATGGTTTTAGTTTCACCAATGTTGACAATAACTCATTAGCATTATCCACCAATTGATTAGGAGCAAAAGAGACTCGCCCTATGGAGGCATGAATAATTCCGGCTTTATCCACGCGGAATGAAATTTTACCGCTTTTTACTTCTTTTACCGCAGCCCCTACATCTTGTGTTACCGTACCTGTCTTGGGGTTAGGCATTAACCCGCGAGGGCCAAGAATACGACCAATTTTACCGACCTGGGCCATCACCTGCGGCATTGCAATCACCACATCAACATCCGTCCAGCCGCCTTGCACTTTTTGGATCAGATCATCCAATCCGACATAATCAGCGCCTGCTGCTTTTGCCTCGTCAGCTTTGTCGGGCGTACAGAGTACCATCACGCGCTTGGTTTTGCCAGTGCCATGAGGAAGTGAAACCGTACCGCGAATTGCCTGATCGGCTTTCCGGGGATCAACCCCCAGGCGAATGTGCAGGTCAACCGAAGCATCGAATTTGGCAATGTTCACTTCTTTTACCAGCGCCATCGCTTCCTCCAGAGAATAGAGCTTGGTACGATCTACTTTGGAGTTAACGGCAGCACGTTTTTTGCTCACTTTTGCCATCGTTTAAAATGTGTTTGAGGTAATAACATCCCGGCTAATCTGCCGAGACTCCCTACCAAATTAAAAAATAATGAATATCAGGATTTCAGGCAGTAAGGGTCAGATTCTTTTGTGAGAATATCTAAACACATTTGCCTGATTCACGCATTTTCAAAGATCAGTTATCGCTGTCCTGCGTACCGCTCCACGGAGGAGTACCAGTTATATTCAAACCAATGCTTCGGGCAGTACCCGCCACCATTTTCATAGCCGATTCAATCGTAAAGGCATTCAAATCCGGCATTTTGTTTTCAGCAATCGCTCGGATCTGATCCCAGGAAACAGAACCAACTTTCTTGCGGTTGGATTCCGCTGATCCTTTCTGAATCTTGGCGGCTTGCATTAGTTGAATCGAGGCTGGCGGCGTTTTTATAACAAAGTCGAAAGACTTGTCCTTGAAAACGGTAATGACTACCGGCAGCAGTTGTCCCTGCTTTTCTTGCGTAACAGCATTGAAGCGCTTGCAAAATTCCATGATGTTCAAGCCTTTAGAACCCAAAGCCGGACCTACTGGAGGCGCCGGGTTGGCCTGACCACCTTTCACCTGTAACTTTACATAAGTTTCTATTTCCTTTGCCATTTTGTCTTCGCTTTAAAAACTTACTGCTACCATCGCTCACTTTAGGGAAGCATTCCACTATGGAGAAGAATTGTGGAAACTAAAGCCGCAACGCTCGCATTTTATTGAAAATTTTATTGTTGATTGCTGCTTGTCAACAGAGTATTGTTAAACGGATCAACAATCTGCATCTTTAATTTTGCTTTTCTACCTGCATGAAGTTTAGCTCCACTTCGGTACCTCGGCCGAAGATTTTCACAATCACCTTCAGCTTTTTCTTTTCCTCATTGACTTCCTGGATATCGCCAACAAACTCGCTGAATGGACCGTCAATTATTTTAACAGTTTCTCCCACGATAAACGGCTCTATCAAAGTTTCTCCGGCGCCTTGCGAGTCATCCACTTTACCCAACATGCGATTGGCTTCGCTCGGTTTCATTGGAATTGGCGTATTTTTACCCAGAAAATGAATCACATTTGGCACGTTGGCGATCACCTGCACAACTTCGGGCGAAAGCTTGGAAGGAATGGCTTCCAGTAAAATGTAACCCGGCAAAATGTTGCGCTCGGATATCACTTTTTTACCATTACGAATTTTATAAATCTTTTCTGTCGGCACAATTACCTGTGTGATAAAATCCTCCCATCCGGATTGCTTGACTTCGAATTCAATCCGCTCTTTGATCTTTCGCTCTTTGCCACTGATTACTCGCAGCGAATACCACCTCTTCTCCTCTCCCGACGACTCAGGTTGTCCTTTTTGCGATGGTTGGAGGTTATTTCCTTCGTCCGACATCATATATGATAATTATAACTTATAAATCTGGCTTAGCAATCCATTTGAAATGATGTCCATCAATAGCACGAGCAAAGCAAAAATGATGGAAGCAATCAAGACGACGATTGTATTACCTTGAAGGTTAGCCCACGTAGGCCAGGTAACCTTGTGTATCAGTTCATTGTAACTTTCTATCAAATATAATTTTAATCTTTCCATTGCTGTTGTGATAAGCACGGGCGGCAGGAATCGAACCCGCAGCCTACGGTTTTGGAGACCGTCGCTCTACCAATTGAGCTACGCCCGTTTGTGGGAGAAGGATTAAGCAAGAACGGCGCTCACTTAATCCTTCAAAAAGCCATTTATAACAGTATCCTTATTCGATAATTTCCGTTACCTGACCGGCACCTACTGTACGACCACCTTCGCGGATAGCGAAGCGGAGACCTTTTTCCATTGCAATCGTGTTCAGCAGGGTAACTTCCAGTGATACGTTATCACCTGGCATTACCATTTCTACGCCATCCGGCAATTTCACATCGCCAGTTACGTCCGTGGTACGGAAGTAAAATTGAGGGCGGTAGCCATTAAAGAACGGCGTGTGACGACCACCTTCTTCCTTGCTCAGAACGTACACCTCGCACTTGAATTTCTTGTGTGGTTTTACAGAACCCGGCTTGCAAATAACCATACCACGCTTGATCTGATCTTTTTCAATACCGCGCAACAACAGACCGGCATTATCGCCAGCTTCACCACGACTCAGAATTTTACGGAACATTTCGACACCCGTAACCGTAGAAGTCAGCGGCTTCTCGCCATCTTTCATCATACCTACGATTTCTACCGGATTACCCGTTTCGATAATCCCTCTTTCGATACGTCCGGTTGCAACCGTACCCCGACCAGTGATCGAGAACACGTCTTCGATCGGCATCAGGAATGGCAGGTCAATCAGACGCTCCGGCTGAGGAATGTCGTTATCCACAGCAGACATCAAGTCTTTAATTAACTGTACATACTTGGCGTCTCCTTCCAATGCTTTCAGTGCAGAACCCTTAATGATAGACGCATTGTCGCCATCATATTCGTACTGGCTCAACAATTCACGTACTTCCATTTCTACCAGTTCCAACATTTCTTCGTCATCAACAAGGTCAACCTTGTTCATGAAAACCACAATCTTAGGAACACCTACCTGGCGAGCAAGCAGAATGTGTTCACGGGTTTGAGGCATAGGCCCGTCGGTAGCAGCCACTACCAAAATCGCTCCATCCATCTGAGCGGCACCCGTTACCATGTTCTTCACATAGTCCGCGTGACCGGGGCAGTCCACGTGAGCATAGTGGCGGTTTGCCGTTTCATACTCTACGTGTGCTGTATTGATGGTGATACCTCTTTCTTTTTCTTCCGGCGCATTATCAATAGAATCGTAATCCTTTTTTTCGGCGAGACCTTCCTGTGAAAGGACGTAGGTAATTGCTGCAGTGAGCGTAGTTTTACCATGGTCTACGTGGCCGATCGTTCCAATATTGACGTGCGGCTTAGTTCTCTCGAATGTTCCCTTAGCCATCGGTAATTAATTTTTAAGTATAGAATTTTTGTTAAAATAATTGATTATATCTGCAATTATTTGGAGCCAATGATGGGAATTGAACCCATGACCCCTTCCTTACCATGGAAGTGCTCTACCCCTGAG
>CAZQTF010000082.1:0-15298 GCA_964596135.1 uncultured Saprospiraceae bacterium
GTATCTCATAAAGTCGGATGTAAAGATAAATCTTATGCTTTTATTGAAAATTGTACCTTATTTTGAGTACTTTTGACAGAAAGGTAAATTTTTTTTGTTTCAATTCAATTCCCAATATAATTTTGTTTGATGAGTTTTAGGAAAAATATTTTTGCTTGTTCTTGTTTTTTTTCGCGTTATTTTCGACTTTTACGAACCGAAATTAGTGTAAAAAAAACACATAGGGTTACAACTGTCTGATAATCACTCATCTGTTAAAAAAAAACGAAGCGAGAAAAGCTAAGAGTTATTGGTAAAACCAAATTGCGTTTCCGATAAAAGTAAGTCGGAGTCACTTTTTATCCCATAACACTCAAAGGATATTGCTAGACGTTTATTTGTTTTTTTAACCAAACCGAAGTAATGTATGAAACTTAGAGTCGACTATTGCTCCAAATGGTTACTCGTCGTTCTGATTGTGACAATGGGAAGTTTTGCTTTTGCACAGCGGACCATCACAGGAAAAGTCACAGATCAAGCAACGGGAGAACCACTTATCGGTGCCAACATTTTGGTGATTGGCACTTCTGTAGGTACAGTAACGGATATTGATGGCACTTATTCTCTCAATGTTCCTGAAGGCGCTACCCAAATTGAGTTTTCCTACACAGGTTATGCCAGCCAACGCATCACCATTGGCGCTTCCAACGTAATAGATGTTGCACTTAATGCCGGTGAAGTACTGGAAGAAGTGGTGGTGATAGGTTATGGTACACAAAAGTCAAAGGAAGTGACCAGTGCTGTAACCAGCGTAAAAGCCGAAGATTTCAACGGCGGTAACGTGAATGACCCGACCCAACTGATCCAGGGTAAGATTGCCGGATTGAATATCGCCAAACCAGGTGGTGACCCCAACGGCGGTACGACCATCCGTCTGCGTGGTCTTTCTACGCTCGGTTCCAACACACAACCGCTGATTGTTATTGACGGTACCATTGGCGCGTCCTTACAGTCCGTTGACCCAAGCGACATTGAGTCTATTGATGTCCTGAAAGATGGTTCGGCAGCTGCAATTTATGGAACACGCGCTTCTTCGGGTGTGATCCTGATTACGACTAAAAAAGGTGGTCGTGGTGCCACTAAAATTGAGTACAATGGCTACGCTTCGATTGAATCCATTGCTCGTCAGGTGCAAACTTTGTCGGCGAGTGAGTTCAGAGAATTGCGCCCTGCTACCGACCGCGGCAGCGAGACAGACTGGGTGGATTTGGTAAGCCGGAATGGTAAATCGCACGTGCACAACCTTTCTCTTTCAGGAGGAATTGGCTCCAGTACAACCTACCGTGCCTCTTTGAACTATCGCAATATTGAAGGCGTTGGTCTTTACAGTGGCTTTGATCAACTCAATGGTCGTTTGAATCTGACACAGAAAGCACTAAACGATCGTCTGACGTTTACTGCCAATCTTTCCTCTACTCGTCGCGATGCGAGCTACGGGGTTGTTGAAGCATTCCGCTATGCCGTATTGTACAACCCTACCGCGCCGGTTCGCATTACCGACCCGAATAATTCGCTTTTTAACAAATATGGCGGCTACTATCAGGAAGAAAACTTCGACTATTTCAATCCGGTAGCGATCAACGAACAAAGCTCCAATTTGGGTAAAACCAACGATATTTTGATGAGTGGTCGGGTAGATTATGAAGTGATACCTGGTCTTACGGTTTCTGGTTTCTACTCTCAGTTGCGTACAACTGGGCAGTTCAGACGCCACTATAATAAGCAAGCTTACTTCCGTGGATTCAACCGAAATGGTTTAGCAGAAGCCAACGATGATAACAGCAACATTCAATTGTTTGAAGCTACTGCTAATTACAGTGCGGATTTTGGCAAAACACGATTGACCTTGTTGGGAGGGTATTCTTACCAGGAGAGCGTTTTTGATGGAATCGGTATTAGCACTGGTAACTTTATCTCTGATGACCTTTCTTTCAACACGCTCGGCGCTTCTTTGGATCGCCCGTTAGGTAGATCGGACTTTTACAGCTACAAAAACTCGAACAAGGTTATTGCTTTCTTTGGTCGTGTTAACCTGAATTTCAATGATACTTACTTCCTGATGGCATCTTTGCGCCGCGAAGGTTCGACCCGCTTTGGTGAAGACAACAAGTGGGGGGTATTCCCAGGTATCAGCGCAGGTGTGACCTTGAGTAACTTATTCAGCGTGTCAGGATTGGACAACCTCAAGCTACGCGTTGGTTACGGCGAGACAGGTTCTTTGCCTCCGGGTGATGGACTCTCCCAATTGCGCTTTGGTCAAAGTGGATCCTTCTTCTATAACGGCGCGTTTGTACCTGCTTATGCTCCCAACCAGAATGCTAACCCAGAACTGAAATGGGAAGTGAAAGGTGAATTTAATGCGGGTATTGACTTTGCTTTGCTGGACTATAAATTGACAGGTTCGTTCGACTACTACACCCGTAGAACGCGCGACCTGATTTTCCCGGTACAGGTGCCTCAACCACCAAACTTTGCCGGTACTACTCAAGCAAACCTCGAAGACGTTATCCTGAATAACAGCGGTTTTGAAGCCAGCATTGGTTACTTGATGGAGAAAGGCAAATTCAGATGGGAACCACGTCTGGTATTCTCCGCTTACAATACCGTACTTGATACAGTAGAAGATAAAGAAGATGCGACTTACAAGTTCTTCGCTTCCGGTGGTTTCTTCCTCCCGGAAAGCACTTCGCCAGGTGCACCTGGTTTGAACAACAACCCGACCATTATTGTACAACCAGGTGAAAGTCTGGGTCAATTGTATGGTTTGGTGTTCGAACGTATTGGTGAAAACGGCCAGTTTGTGTTCCAGGATGTAAATGGTGATAACACAATAGACGAGAAAGACCGCACGATTATTGGTGATGGTTTACCTGACTTCTCGCTTGGTTTCCAGAGTTCCTTCACTTATGGTAATCTTGATTTCAACTTCTTCCTGCGCGGTGATTTCGGTCACGATCTGGCAAACATGTACCGTGTATTCTACGAACCTCTGGGTACCGGCTCGCGTGAAATTGAAAACATCGTAAAAACAGAGTATTTCGACGAAAATCTTCGCGCTAACCCGCAGTTCTCCAGCTACTATGTGGAAAGTGCATCCTATCTGGCATTGGATAACGCCACGCTGGGATATACATTCAATTTTGGAGACAACAGCAAGTTATCGAAATTACGGGTGTATCTCACAGGGCAGAACCTTTTCTACATTACAGACTATACAGGGGTAGATCCTTCTCCGCGTTATGGCGATCCTGGGGAATCGGATAACGGCGGCGCTACACCACTCGGTTCGGGTAATCCGCTGTATCCGGGTCTGGATCGTAGAAATATTTACTTCCGCACGCGAACATTTACGCTTGGTTTGAATTTAGGTTTTTAAATAGCATTGGTAAACAAAATTTTATCATCTAAAACAATGTCAGTTATGATAAAACATTGGAAAAAAGTAAGCAAGGGCGCTCTATTGCTTATTTGCTTGCTGCCTTTCAATCAGTCTTGCACCAATCTGGATGAAGAGATTTTTAGCGAATTGACGGCAAACAACTTCCCGACAACGGAAGAGCAGTTCATTTCAGCTTTGGGTGCAACATATACCAGTCTTTATGGATTGATGAACCACGGTGGTTTCTTTTCCATTCAGGAAATTTCTTCTGATGAAATGATGATTCCGCAGCGTGGTAACGACTGGTTTGATGGTGGTATCTGGCTGCGCACGCATCGCCACCAGTTCAACCCCATTAGTGATGGTCAGTTTAATGGTGCCTGGAGCTATCTTTTCGGTGGTGTGAGTAACTGCAACCGCGTTATTGAGCTTTTCAGCACATTGGTTTCTCAGGGCAAAGTAGATCAGGCACAGGCTGAAGGCTTTATCGCCGAGGTACGTACGCTGCGCGCTTTGTTCTATTTCTGGTTGTTGGATACTTTTGGTAATGTGCCGATTGTGACCAGCTTCTCTTCCGCTGATCCAAATCCACCGACCAAATCCAGAGCAGAAGTGTTCCAATTCATTGAAAAGGAACTCAACGAGAGTGTTCCACTGCTTTCCAAAGCAAAAGATGCCTCTACCTATGCTCGTATGAATTTTTATGCTGGTAAATTCCTCCAGGCAAAATTGTACCTAAACTCTGAGGTCTATACCGGAAAAGCAGAATGGCAAAAGGCAGCAGATGCCTGCGATGAGATCATCAACTCCGGTCTCTACGATCTGGAAAGCGATTATTTCAAGAATTTTAATACCAACAACTCTACTTCCACCGAGAATATTTTCGTTGTACCTTACGATGAGGCACAGGCACAGGGCTTCAACCTGGCCCAGATGACACTGCACTACCTTAGCCAGTCTACGTTCAACCTACAGCAACAACCCTGGAATGGTTACTGCTCTTTGCAGGAGTTCTACGAGTCTTATGATGATACCGATAAACGTAAGGGCGTATGGGGCAATCAGCAGGTACGCGGCAATTTCATTGCTGGTCCGCAATATGCTTCTGACGGTACGACGCGCCTGGAAGATGCCAGCGCCGATAACGAACCTGGCGAACCCGATGGACGTCCATTGACGTTTACGCCAGAAATAAATGCGCTCGAACCAAACGCATTCCGTCAGGCAGGTGTACGCGTAGGTAAGTTTGAATTCGCTTTGGGAGCCACGCCAAACCTGAGCAATGACTTCCCGGTACTCCGTTATGGTGATGTGCTGTTGATGAAAGCGGAAGCTCTGTGGCGCTTGAATCCTGGTGATGGCAGTGCTTTGGCTTTGGTGAACCAGATTCGCACCCGTGCCGGATTGGATGGCTTTGCCTCTTTGACTGCTGATGACCTGTTGGCAGAGCGCGGTCGTGAAATGTTTTACGAAGGCTGGCGTCGTCAGGATTTGATCCGCTTCGGAAAATTTGGCGAACCTTGGGCGTTCAAACCAGCATCGGAGCCATTCAAGACTTTGTTCCCAATACCTGATGTACAATTGCGCAGTAACCCGAATCTGCGTCAGAATCCAGGTTACTAATCAAATACGATACGGTTTGGGTTGTGTCATTGGCATGACCCAAATCTGAAAAAATAATAGGAAGCAAGTAATTTTTTGTTACTTGCTTCTTCTCTTTCAGGCTGAATCGAATAACGGTACAAAGGCTGTGCATTATACCAAGTTAAAAGTTAGAAGTCGGAAGTACGGTCACTCAAACATTTGACATACAATTGTTTAAATTTTGGTGCGTACGTCAACTTAATTTGAAATTGGTATTATTTTATGATTATGAGAGGCGTTTTCCAAAAATGGTCGTTAGCTGGTCTGGGCATGTGGATGTTGGTTGCTTGTGGAAAACAAACCGACACTTTCTCTGACGAGATTACCACGCTTTTCTCTTCTCTCCCACCGGAATACACGGGTATTCATTTTATGAATCAACTGAATTATACCGAAGAATACAATACCTACACGTTTCGCAATTTTTACAACGGCGGCGGTGTCGGGCTGGGTGATATCAATAATGATGGGCTGCTGGACGTTTTCTTCGGTGGTAATCTTGTGGAAAACAAGCTTTATCTGAATAAAGGTAATTTCCGCTTTGAAGACATTACGGCGAAAGCCGGGGTGGCGTCTTCCGGCGTTTGGACGACCGGCGTCAGCTTTGTGGATATCAATGGCGACGGCTGGCTCGACATCTATGTTTGCAAATCGGGAAAACCCAGTGGCGACCGACGCTACAACGAATTATTTATCAACAATGGCGATCTCACCTTTACCGAAAAAGCCAAAGAAGTTGGGCTTGCCAGCGTGGGGCTTTCTACCCATGCTGCATTTTTCGATTACGATAAGGATGGCGATCTCGATTGCTATCTGCTTAATAACTCTCTACGTCCGGTGGGTGGTTACGATTTGATCAAAGATCAGCGCAACATTCCTGACCCCGACGGCGGCAATAAACTCTTCAGAAACGACAACGGGAAATTTATTGACGTAAGCCAGCCAGCCGGCATTTATACCAGCGCGATTGGCTTCGGTTTGGGCGTTACGATCGGCGACATCAACGGCGACGGCTGGCCCGATATTTATGTGTCGAATGATTTCTTTGAGCGCGACTATTTGTACATCAATCAGCACAACGGTACGTTCAAAGAAGACATAGATTCGTACATCCGCGAACTCAGCCTCGGCTCGATGGGCGCCGATATGGCAGACGTCAACAACGACGGCTATCCCGAGATTTTTGTCACTGAAATGCTCCCCGAGGATGATGCCCGCTACAAAACCAAACCGGTGTTTGAAAACTGGGACAAGCATCAGCTCAATGTGCGCCAGGGCTATGGCAGGCAATTCCCCAGAAATATGTTCCAACTCAATAACGGCGATGCGACTTTCAGTGAAATCGGGCGCTTCGCAGGCGTGGAAGCCACCGACTGGAGTTGGGGTGCACTCATCTTAGATATGAACAACGATGGGCTGAAGGATATTTTTGTGGCGAATGGTATTTTCAAAGACCTCACCGATCAGGATTATGTGAATTTCTATTCAGATCCTGCTACGGTACGCGCGCTGATGCAACGCGAAAAAAACGTCATTACCCGTATGATTGACAGCATTCCGTCACAAGCTGTTGCAAATTACGCTTTTATCAATCAGGGGAATATGCAATTTGTAAATCAGGCGAAAGAATTGGGGCTGGGTACGCCCGGCTTCTCCAATGGTTCGGCTTATGGTGATCTTGACAACGACGGCGATCTCGATCTGGTGGTGAATAACGTCAATATGCCGCCTTTTGTCTATCGCAACAATGCCGATAGTTTGTTGCAAAACCGACGTTTCCTGATGATCAACCTAAAAGGGGAGGGGGACAATTCCCAGGCGATTGGCTCCAAAGTAATTGTTTATAATCAAAGGAATACATATTATCAGGAATTAAATCCGATGCGGGGTTTCGAATCCTGTGTGGATGCCCGGCTGCACTTTGGTTTGGGCAACGCGAAGCAGGTGGACTCGGTGACGGTGATTTTCCCGGATGACCGTTTTGTCACGCTGAAAAATGTGCCAACCAATCAGTTTTTGCAGGTGACCCAGCAAGATGCAGCCGGAAAGTTTGCTTACCAAAAGCAGAATAATCGTTCCGGAATTTTTACAAAAGTGCCTGATAATCAGGCGCCTGATTTTGTGCATCAGGAAAATGTTTTCTCCGATTTTGATCGGGATCGCCTGCTATTCCAGATGGTGTCGGCGGAAGGCCCGCATATCGCCAAAGGTGATGCGAACGGCGACGGACGTGAGGATTTCTACGTTTGTGGCGCCAAAGACCAGGCGGGAAAACTGTTTGTGCAACAAACCAACGGCTCGTTCAAAAGCACGAATGACGCGGTTTTTGACAAAGATAAGGTTTCGGAAGACACCGATGCCCTATTTTTCGATGCCGATGGCGATGGCGACCAGGATTTGTACGTGGCAAGTGGCGGCAGCGAATTTCCGAGCACTTCGCTGGCACTGGCGGATCGTTTGTATCTCAACAACGGGCGCGGTGATTTCAGCAAATCACCTCAGGTATTTCCCGGCGGGCGGTTGGAGAGCACGTCGTGCGTGCGTGCGGCGGATTTTGATAACGATGGTGACCTTGATTTGTTCGTTGGTACAAGACTTCGTCCTTTTTTATACGGGGTGCCGGTGAATGGTTACATTTTGCAAAATGATGGCAAGGGCAATTTCAAAAACGCGACAACGCAAGTAGCGCCAGGCTTGCAGAATCTTGGCATGATCACCGATGCGCTTTGGAC
This sequence comes from uncultured Saprospiraceae bacterium, assembly GCA_964596135.1. GTDB lineage: Bacteria > Bacteroidota > Bacteroidia > Chitinophagales > Saprospiraceae > JADJNW01. Next base: position 7,795 of record CAZQTF010000082.1, read on the forward strand.
CGATTTCGATGGCGATCAAGACTTCGATCTCATCGTGGTGGGGGAATGGATGCCGATCAAGGTTTTTCGGAACGAAAAGGGTAAGCTGACCGATATTTCGACGGTGGCGGGTCTGGAGAAAACCAATGGTTTTTGGCGGCGCGTGGCGGCTGGCGATTTCGACGGCGACGGCGACGTGGATTTTGTTCTTGGCAATCAGGGACTTAATTCCCGCATCAAAGCTTCCCCGGAAAAACCGGCTTGCATGTACATCAACGATTTTGATGGCAACGGCACGGCAGAGCAAATCCTTTGCGTGTACAACGGCGATCAATCTTACTCGTTGGTACAGCGTGCCGATCTTGTGGCGCAAATGCCAGGTTTGAAAAAGAAATACCTGAAATCCAATAGTTACAAAGAACAAACGATTGAGGATATTTTTACGCCGGAGCAGTTAAAAAACGCCGTTCGACTGGATGTTTTCCATACCGAAAGTAGCTTACTGCTCAATAACGGCAATGGGACGTTCTTATTGAAACCTTTGCCCTGGCAGGTGCAGCTTGCTCCGGTGTATGGCTTGCTGGTGCAGGATTTTGATGGCGACGGCAACGTCGATGTGCTAATGGGCGGCAATTTCTACCGTTCTAAACCGGAAATTGGCATCAATGATGCGAGCTACGGGTTGCTGCTTAAGGGCGACGAGCAGGGCGATTTTACGGTGCAAATGCCTAAAGAATCCGGCTTCTTTGTGAAAGGCGAAATCCGTGATTTGGTCGATTTGCGCAGCGGAAACCAGCGTTTGGTGCTGGTAGCCCGAAACAACGATGCATTACAGATTTTTAAATATCAGGATAAACGAACCGTATCGAAAGATTAAAAACAAGAACGATGAAGCTCAGAATCAATTGGTTATTTATATTGGTAATGGCGGTCGCACTTTGGAATTGCAACAATAGCCCGACTGCCCAGTACGAACGCCTGGTGCTTAAGGAACTTGCTTCTGGCGAACGCTACGATAGCTTATTCCTGGGAATCCATTTCGGGATGGATGCCGAAACTTTTTTTAAGCATTGCTGGGAACTGAATCATCAGAAATTAGTCAAGGAGGGTCCGGGCAATACAACGGTTGAATACTATCTGCCTGATCAGGAGAACGCGATTCGTATGTTGTTCTACCCTAAATTTTATAATAATCTGATTTATGAAATGCCGGTGGAATTTACCTACGATGCGTGGGCGCCGTGGAATAAGGAATTTTTTTCGGATAAGTTGATTTTGGAAATCATTCGGGTCTTTGAAAGTTGGTATGGTGAGGGCTTTGTGGAAATCAAGCATCCGGAGAGAGGCAGCGTATGGGTAAAGGTGGACGGCAATCGCCGTATTTCGGTATGGTGCCATGATGAACAAAAAGTGAAAGCGCTCTTCACCGATCTGGTCGCCGAGCAGGAACGAAAAAAAGAAGAAAAAGAATTGAGCAGTAAATGAGTTGGACTATTTTAGTTGGACACTTAATGTAAGAAGCAACTCTATTAACAATTTACTTTGCTGCTTTAAATTTTGATAAATAAAATACTGGCTTCATGAAGCGCAATCAATTGGTGGCGGTAATGAGTGCTGTCTGCTTGATGGCATTGGAGGGCGGATGTTCCAAAAAACAGGAAGAATCCTCGGACAAGCTTTTTACAACATTGTCATCGGCTCAAACGGGTATTGAATTTACCAACGAGTTGAAGTATGACCAAGAATTTAATATTTACACGTACCGCAATTTTTATAACGGCGGCGGCGTGGCGGCAGGCGATATCAATAATGACGGCTTGATTGACCTCTATTTTACTGCCAATATGCTGCCCAATCGCTTGTTTTTAAATAAAGGCGATTTTAAGTTTGAGGACATCACCGAGAAGGCAGGCGTGGCGGGCAAAGCCGCGTGGAGCACCGGCGTGGCGATGGCGGATGTCAACGGCGACGGTTGGCTGGATATCTACGTGTGTAATTCCGGGGATGTAAAAGGTGATAATAAACAGAACGAGTTATTTATTAATAACGGCGACGGAACCTTCCGCGAAGAGGCTGAAAAATGGGGGCTTGCCGACCGAGGCTACTCTACACATGCGGCATTTTTCGATTATGATAAGGATGGTGATCTTGATATGTATTTACTAAATAACTCTTATCAGGCGATCGGGAGTTTCAACCTGCGGCGCAATGAACGCCCCAAACGCGATCCACTGGGCGGCGACAAGCTCTTTCGCAACGATGGGGCGCGTTTCACCGATGTGAGCGAAGCTGCGGGCATTTACGGCAGCGTGATTGGTTTTGGTTTGGGTGTCACCGTTGGCGATGTCAATCGCGATAGCTGGCTGGATATTTATGTTTCCAACGACTTTTTCGAGCGGGATTATTTGTACATTAACAACGGCGATGGAACATTTTCGGAGCAACTGGAACAGCAGATACCCTCTATCAGCGCGGCTTCTATGGGCGCCGACATGGCAGATATCAATAACGACGGCTATCTCGAGATTTTTGTCACTGAAATGTTGCCCCAGTCCAACGAACGCCTCAAAACCGCGACCACTTTTGATAACTGGAACCGCTACCAGTACAATTTCGAAAACGGCTACTACCATCAGTTTACTCGCAACATGCTGCAACTCAATAACGCTGACGGCACCTTTAGCGATATCGGACGGCTGGCGGGCGTGGAAGCGACCGACTGGAGTTGGGGCGCACTCATTTTCGATATGGACAACGATGGTTACAAAGATATTTTTGTTGCCAACGGCATTTATCAGGACTTAACCAACCAGGACTTTCTCAATTTTATTGCCAATGAGGAAACTGCCAAGTCAGTCATCACCAAAGAAGGCGTGGATTACAAAAAACTGATTGACGCTATTCCTTCCCAACCGGTGCCCAATTATGCTTTTCACAATCAGGGCGGTTTGAAGTTTGAAAATAAAGCTGAAGCCTGGGGATTGGCAGAACCCAGCTTTTCCAATGGCTCGGCGTACGCCGATCTGGACAACGACGGCGATCTTGATCTAGTGGTTAATAATGTGAACATGCCGGCATTTGTTTATCGCAATGAAACCAACCAGAAATTTCCAAATAATCATTACCTTAAGATAGAATTAATCGGCGAGGGCAAAAATCCTTATGCGGTGGGCTCTCGGCTCACTGTTCGTCATCAGGGGCACGAGTTTTATCTGGAACAAATGCCGATGAGGGGGTTTGAATCGTCGGTGGATCCGCGTCCAAATTTTGGTTTAGGCGATATTCAAATCATAGACTCTCTGATCGTAGAATGGTACGATAAGAAATACACGGTAATGACGGACGTTCCTACCAATCAAACGCTGCGGCTTGCACATCGCGATGCAACGGAGACGCCGGTAGCGATGGCGTATCAGGCGGGGCGGCAAGCGGGGGTATTCCGGGAAATGAAGCAGCCGGTAGCTATATTCAAGCACACCGAAAACGCTTTTGTGGATTTCGACCGCGATCAGTTGATCTATCACATGCTTTCCACGCAGGGACCGAAACTGGCAACCGGCGACATCAATGGCGACGGGCGCACCGACTTTCACATCGGCGGGGCGAAGGATCAGGCGGGGAAATTATTTGTACAACAACCCAACGGCACGTTCAAAAGCACGAATGACGCGGTTTTTGAGAAAGACAAACTCTCGGAAGATACCGATGCGCTGTTCTTCGATGCCGATGGCGACGGCGATCAAGATTTGTATGTGGCGAGTGGCGGTAGTGAGTTTCCGAGTACTTCCCTGGCGTTGGCGGATCGTTTGTACCTCAACGATGGGCGTGGGAACTTGACCAAATCGCCTCAGACTTTCCCCGCGGGGCGGCTGGAAAGTACAGGCACCGTGCAGGCTGCCGATTATGACAAAGATGGCGATCTCGACCTGTTCGTTGGAGCAAGGCTTCGTCCATTGCTATATGGCGTACCGGTGAATGGTTACATTTTGCAAAATGATGGCAAGGGCAATTTCAGGGATGTTACGCCTCAGGTGGCGCCTGGTTTGCAGAACCTTGGCATGATTACCGATGCCGTTTGGGCGGACATTGACGGTGATGCAGACGACGATCTGATCGTGGTGGGCGAGTGGATGCCACTTCGAATTTTCAAAAACGATCAGGGAAAATTTATAGAAATTACCGAAAATGCTGGGCTGACGAAGACCAATGGATGGTGGAATTGTATCAAATCCGGGGATTTGGATGGCGACGGCGACTTGGATTTTGTGATTGGCAATCATGGTTTAAATTCAAGATTTCGAGCCAGCGCAGAAAAACCGGTGCGCATGTTTGTCAACGATTTTGACCAGAATGGAATGGTAGAGCAGATCATTGGTACTTTCAACGGCGACAAAATGTACCCGATGGCGCTTCGTCACGATTTGGTTGCCCAAATGCCGGGGCTGAAGAAAAAATACCTGAAATACGATAGCTACAAAGACCAGACCGTTCAGGATGTCTTTTCGTCGGAGCAGCTTTCCAGTGCGGTCAAGCTGGATGCTTACGAGTTGGAGACTTCGATTTTGATCAACCAGGGCAACGGAAAATTTGAACTAAAAGCCTTACCGGTCGAAGCGCAATTTTCGCCGATCTATGGCATTGCGATGCATGATTTTGATGGCGATGGCAATTTGGACATGCTGCTCGGCGGCAATTTTTTTGCAGCCAAACCCGAAGTTGGTCGCTACGACGCGAGTTACGGCTTGTGGCTTCAGGGGGATGGCAAGGGCAGTTTCAAAGTAGTAAAGTCCAGAGAATCAGGTTTTTATACCAATGGAGAAGTGAGAGATATAACAGTAATTGCCGACAAAAAAGCGCCGATGGTGCTGGTAGCCAGAAACAATGATACTTTGCAACTTTTTCAATACTAAATAGTTAGAATTTCTACACGACTTTGTTACGAAGGATGCATCTATATTGAGCAACGACTTGCCAACACTGATTGGCGCAATTCCAGCATTCATGCAGGTACGTCAATTTTTTCGATGCAGCATCACTTGTTTTTTATGCTTATTGTTGCAATCTGGTTTTACCCAAACCGTGCCCTGCGACGACCGCCTATTCCTTGCTACGTCTGATAACATAGGCTTGCCAAGCACGTTTACGCAAATACATATCAACCCGGAAAATGGGCGTCCGGAAATCCGGATTTTGAAAGAAGATATGGGCACATCGCTTAATGCATTGGGCTATAATGTATTTGACGGTTATATCTACGGGTTGAATCCGTTTACCTACGAGTTGTTCCGGGTGGATGCCAGTGGCAATGCAACCAACCTGGGGGTTCCCGCTGGCATTGACAAAACGCTCGATTATTTCGCCGGCACGACTTCTGCTACCGGTAGGAGCCTTATGCTAATCGGGCGCTCGAAAGACACCGGCGTGGACAAGAAAATGTTCAGCGTTAGCCTGGATCGGATCAGCGCAGGATTTGTTTCCATCATCGCCGATTGGGAAACCCAGATCGAAGACATAGCCTTAGACCCAGAATATGGTATTATACTTGGCTTTGACGCCAAAACCAAACGATTGGTAAATGTAAGTTCAGGTGGGCTGGTCACCAGCGATCGTTTCGCGACCAGCACAGAGTCTGCGAATATAGGCGCGCTGTTTTTTGATGCGAAGGGGGATTTGTATGGCTTCGGTAACGCCGGTTCAACGGAAACGATCTTTTATAAATTTGATAAAACGAATGGCAAGGCGGAAATTATTGGCAACGGACCTCTGGGACGCTTTTCCGATGGCTGTTCCTGCCCGTACCGCATTCGTTTTGATAAAACAGTTAGCCCGACTCAGGCACTGCCCTGTACCGAAGTGACTTACCGCTACCACATGACCAACACTGCCGGTACGGCTTATACGCAAATTGACATCCGCGATACCTTCCCGGAGGACTTTGTCATTACAGCGATCAGCAAACCACCGGCAATCGGTGAGATCGTCAGCGGTGTAGGTAGCAATATTTTACATATAAATCGAATGCATTTATTGCTGGGCAACAACGAAATAGAAGTAAAAGTGCGCGTCGGAGCTCGCCCTGGGCTATATCCTACACAAAGCCGGATGGGCACCTTTCCCCTGGCAATTGGTTCGCAACTGATTTCAGATGACCCGACAGATGGCTTCAGGGATTCACCTACGTTGCTCACGGTAATCGAAGGTGAGCAAGTCATCGAAGACACCTTGCTCTACCTGTGTCCCGGGGGCATGCGGCGGCTGAGCGCTAATTTTTCGGCAGACCGTTTTTTGTGGAATACAGGCGAAACTTCCAGAACCATTGAAGTGACAGCGCCGGGCATTTATGCTGTGATTGCTACCACCGAATGCGGCGATTTCTTCGATACGGTGCGAGTGGTCAATGTGACAGCGCCTTTGTTGGTGAATCTCGGCGAAGACCAGATCATTGAGCAGGGCGACCCGGTTTTGTTGAATCCCGAAACTAACGGGGCTGGAATGTTGCAATACAACTGGACTGCAACGGGTGATTCGATCCTCAGTTGCAGCGATTGCCCGCGCCTGGTGGTGTGGCCTTTGTTCAATTCCGTCTATTCCGTCACCGTGACCGATGAGAATGGCTGCACGGCGACCGACGAGCTGGCGGTAGAAGTCATTCCGGTGCGCAATATTTTTGCCCCCACGGCTTTCAGTCCGAATGGCGATGGCATCAACGATATTTTTTATTTACAGGGTAAAACCGATGCCCGCATTATATTGATTCGAATCTTCGACCGCTGGGGAAACCTTGTTTTTCAGGTACAAAATGGCTATCTTAACGATGCGAATTTCGGCTGGGACGGCAAGGTGCTGGGGAAAATCAAAGAATCCGGCGCGTATGTTTTTGTAGCAGAGCTCGAATTTGCCGACGGCATCAAAAAACGGATTTCGGGGGAAGTAGCATTGTTCCGGTGATGTACCGGAGAAATTTTCGCATAAAGGCGGCATCATAGTCAGAATATTTTTTAAACGCTCCAAACCATGATAAAAAAATTACACCTTCGATTTTTTATTACATTAGCTTGCCTGCTGTCATTATCTACTGTATTTGCCCAGCCGATCGAGGTGAGGGGCAGCGTGACCGATGTACAAGGTGGTGCATTGATTGGCGCATCCATTCTGATTAAAGGCACTTCCACTGGCACTGTGTCGGATGAGGATGGAAATTTTACAATCAAGGCAGCCGTTGGCGATAGATTGGTGATTTCTTATGTGGGATTTAAAACGCAGGAAATTTTCATAGAAAATTCATTAATAGAAGTCAAATTAAAAGAAGATCCAATTATTTGCGAACCCCCCATTTTTCTTACATGTTGTTTTGCAACAACGAACTCCAGGGTAACAGGTGCGCTTACAAATTTAGACATTTCAGACTTTAATCAAGGCAATGTTTATCATCCTTACCAGCTCATTCAAGGCCGAATCCCCGGCTTGACCATTGCCCAGCCCGGCGGCGATCCGCTCGGCTTTTTTGAGGTTCAACAGCGCGGTG
>CAZQTF010000083.1:0-15180 GCA_964596135.1 uncultured Saprospiraceae bacterium
GATTATTGCGGCATACTGTGAGTATGCTGATCGGCAGATACGACAAACTGGCTACCACGCTACTGGCGGTCATGTTGTTGATTTTCGTCTTTGCGGTTCATCTGCAGGGCGCCATGGCGGGCGACCAAAATTCAACCGGCGGCGTGCTGAAAGATACTATGCTTGCCGGCGCCGCGCTCATGTACGCCAAGTATGTAGCCCGCGACAAAGCGGTGATTGGATAGAACAAAAATCGAGCAGGCGGGGAGGAAGGGCGATTGGAAGCAACCGGCGTTGTTTCCGCCTCTTCGTTCCTGCTTCATTCTACCAGATTAATCAGCGTTCGGTAATCATCAAACGGTGCATCCTCCAAACGCATTTCCAACACATTTAACAGCTCGCTGCCATAGATTTCTTCCAGGAGGCGTTGTGTTTGCTGGCAACGGATTTCTATTCGGCCCTCTCCGATCTGCTTCATGCGCCATTCGTAGGTTGCATGCATATACGCGAGAATACGTTCATGCACTTCCACCCAATTGCTGCCGGGCGCAATGGCGTTTACTTCCTTAAAAGCTTCGTTGTTGCGAGCAATTAGTTTACCATTTTCGATAATAAAATAGGCGGTATGCGCCCAGGTATGATCGTCGGTGAGTAGTTTTGAATACAGCACCAACTGCAGGTCTTCTTCATTGCGAATCGTCTCCTCGCGTCGTCGCAAGCCACGCCATTTCAGGTCAATGACCGCCAGTTGATCGCCTTTTTGCAGCACAAGGTCGGCGCGACCTTTGACCGGAATGCCCAGAAACTTGCCTTCCAACGATTTTTCGGTTTGCCAAACCTGCCAGCCATTGTTCTGAATCAGATTAACCAAACTCCAGGCGGCAAATTTTATTTTTTTAATAAAAGCAACCCGCTCCGGTTCCCGCCCGTACATAAGCAAAACGGCGCCCTCTCGGCTCAAAAGGCGATCGGCTTCCCGATCAATCCAATCTTCCAGGTCGGTTTTTTTCAGGTGCCGAATATCCTGTTGGAATAATTGCTCAAAAAAACGATGCGCCAGATTCCCCATCAGGGCGCTGTCTTTCACCACGCTGAGAATCGAAGACTTATTGAGTTTAATCTTGTGCTGGAACACCCACTGATACGGATAATAGAACAGTGCTTCGAGGCTGCTAAAGGTTTCTTCCTCGCGCTGACCGAGCCGTTTGGCGGCGCGAATGTGCAGGAATGGTCGGGGGGCGCCCAGTTGGCGGTGTTGCAATATTAGGTTGCCCGGCAGGGCAAAATGTTTTTCAAAAACGGATTGCCCGTTTTCCGAATCTATATCCAAAACGATGCTGTTCAAATTGACGAAAGTTGCTTCCAGGTTGCCCAGCAGCGGATGCGGATTGGTTTCCTGACCATTGGTCATCTGCGGAATGACGAGCATCAGGCGTTGACGAGTGCGCAACACTGGCTGACGGCGCTGCCAGATGAGCAAAGCGTTTTGCGCTTCGGGGGTGGTGAGCGAAATGCCTTGTTTCTCAAGATAATTGCGCTCTGACTGGTACCAGCGGGAAAAAAAATGCGCTGGCTCGCTCTGGCAAAAATTAAACCAGACCAGATCGTTTACATCTCCAATCATGGCGTTCGGGGCATGCACGTGTGGCAAATGCCCCAGTTCTTGTTCCTGAAAACTGACGGGCGCTGATTCGTAGATTGTTCGTACGATACGCTCCAGTTCGAGATTGGTCAATTGCGTTTCCAGCAAGGATTCCAGCAAATCAGCGATGCGCTTGGCTTGTTCGCTGAGCACCAACAGAGAGTTGTTTTTGCTATTGCCATCTTCAAACTGCCGCCGCGCCCAACGATGCAGATACTCAAACATCTGGATTACCTCCTCTTTCGGAACAGTTTTTGAAATATCGTAGCGCCGCCGTTCAAACCAAAAGCGATATTGAAACCGAATTTCATTCACATCAATCGAGGAATCGCCGGCAGCACGTTGTTCCATCTCTTCAAAGTAGCGGGCAGTCATTGCGTACCAGCCGTCGCTGTTGAGTCCGGGCATTTGTGCCATTTGCACTGCGATTCGGTTTGCCAGTTCGCCTTCCAGCGGTTTGATCGCCAGCGACACAAATTCCATGATTTTGAACGGATCAATCGGATTCCAGAGGAAAACGGTCACCAATTTCAGTACCTGTAGGGTCGGACGCGCTAGCGAAGCCGAGGGAATGCCCATACTCGGCAACCCCTCCTGTACGATCGCCTGATCAAGTGAGCGGTTTTTATCGGGAATCAGGCACAGTGGACGCCATTTCTCATTGATTCTAAACATTTTAGCTAAAAAAGCCGCCAGGTCGGTTTCGCGCTTGCCGCGCAACAGTAACAAGGAGCCATCGCCACGCAGCTTGGTCTTTTGAATACCTTCGATAGCATTCAAACTGTTTATAACTAAACCCTCATCGCCACGCAGCTTGGTCTTTTGAATACCCGACGACAAAAGCCCCCTCTGAAAAACACTCAAATCGCTTTCTCCTGCCGGGGCATTGGCAGCAAGTACCTGCAGGTTCGCGCCTAATTGTTCAAGTTTAGTAAAAAGTCTCTGAAAATGAGCAGGTAGTAAATTAAAAGGTTCATTCAGATAAATATCGGTAAAAGGTTGCCGCCGAGTGTCCAATTTTTGCAAAACAGCCATAAAGCGATCGGCGTAGCCCGCCGACAAGGTGCGGTTATTGCCATAAAAAAAAGCTTCGAGTTCGCTCAGACAACGCAGGCGCTCCGGGACATCGTCGGTTTGCGCAAAATCCCAGCCCCCCAAAAGCAATTCATCGCGCCGCGAGAGCAATTCGGTTGCGGTCGCAAATTGATCTGCTTCAAAAGATGCCCGAAAGAATGCCTCCGAATGCTTATGCAAATAGGATTGCAGCGCCTGGCGGTACTGCTCGATGCGCAGGTATTCGTTTTCCGGCGGATGCCCGATCAGTCCCAAATGCGATTCCAGCGTATAAAGCAAGCCCTGCGGGCCCAAATAATGCATTGCACCGCTTTTTTGCTGAGTTTTGGGAAAAACCACATCGTCCAGTGCCAATCCAAAATAAATGGTCATAGCGAAAGTTCGTTTTCCAGGCGGTTAAATTTTTCTACCTCAAAATTAGGGAATCTTCGCCCGGATTGCATTTGAAATAAAAGCAAAGTAGTCGGTAATTTCTTATTTTTTGTTGAATGTTTTTCAGGTTTTAAAACAAATTATGTACTTTGATTAATTTTTTGACAAAATGAACCTATTTAAAGTTGTCATTATCAAATTTTTATCTTGCGAAAAGCGCTATAATTCAAATCAATACAATTCAAACATGAACATGCCGGTTACTACCGTTCCTGCGGTCGCGCGCCACAGGCAAGCCAGACAAGGGTCATCTCCAACTCCAAGGAGGCGCGATTGGAAAAACGCTCGGACAAGTGAAGGAAAAAAGTAGCACAAAAAGACAGAGCCGGAAGGTTCAGAGCCCTATGATTTTTGGGATGACGGCAACTTCCGGTTGGGTGCATTGCTCCTGGCAGGGCTTGGACCCGGCATCATGGCTGCGATTGGCAGTTTGCCGGATTTGTTGGGGCTTATGGCAGGTTTGTTTGTACTTGCCAGCATCATCTTTATGGGGTGGTCTTTACTTGAAAATGCATAATGGAGTTCCACTGAGGGGCGGGAGATATTTAACCTCCTGTTTCCTGCCTCAGGCGCTCGATCTGAGCACGCCAAAGCTGTTTTTGATCTTCGACTTCATCTGCATCGCAGAAATCGGTGATTTCCAGAATGGTTTCGTCGGTAACAGGAGAAGTATAAATTCTGAATTCCAGATATTCGTCGTCACTTTCATTGTCTTCCCAGCGAAAACGCAGACGTTCTTCTTCGATATCGTCAATAACTTCGGCGATTTGGGCAAAATCATTCCAGAGAAAAATATAATTGTCGCCCTGAATATCCACGCTATCGCAAAACCAACGGATGAGACAGGAGGGGGTTGTCAAAAACTGATACAAAATGGTAGGAGAAGCCCGAAATAGAAACTCCATGGTAAACTTGGCTCTTTCCATACAAATGGTTGTTGGTTTAGGTTCTGTTTTCTTTGGCAATCCTGAAAAATACAATTTCCGAATAAAGAAAGCAAATATTTGCTTTTGTTGGCGTTTAAGAAGGAAAATATTAGGCAAACACGCCGTTTTGCCCTATTCTCTTTGCCGGCATTGATTGCGCCCACCGCAATAAAAAATAAAAAAATGAATTTTGCAAGTTTTCTGAGTGTGACGCCATCAACTATTTGCAGTCTAATGTTGTTGGCAGAAATGCAATAGCGAATATAAACAATTCACTCTTGACATAAATCAGGAATTGGGTTAATTTTGTGTCCTGTTAAGAAACAGCTATAGGGCTCGATGAAGAGTAATCAATTAAAGCGGGTAAAAATGAGAAGACGGCGTACCGTTTCTGATGATCGTGACACATTCACAAATTCGAAATCCCATTCCATATCCTGCCCTCTGACCTTCTTTTTTAACAATTTTGTTTCACCATTGTAAACTAATTAAACGATTTAAGTGCATGAGACAGCTCAAGATCACTAAGTCTATTACGAATCGTGAGAGTCAATCGCTGGAAAAGTACTTGCAGGAAATTGGTAAAGTTGATCTGCTAACGCCGGAAGAAGAAGTAGAACTGGCAAAACGCATCAAGCAAGGCGACCAGATAGCTCTGGAAAAACTGACGAAAGCCAACCTGCGTTTTGTTGTGTCGGTTGCCAAACAATACCAAAATCAAGGACTTTCGCTCAGCGACCTGATCAATGAAGGCAACCTCGGCTTGATCAAAGCAGCGCAAAGATTTGACGAAACGCGAGGTTTTAAGTTTATTTCCTACGCCGTTTGGTGGATTCGCCAATCCATTCTGCAGGCGTTGGCTGAACAATCGCGGATCGTGCGTCTTCCCCTCAATAAGGTAGGCTCCCTGAACAAAATTAATAAAGCATTTTCCGAACTGGAACAGGAGTACGAACGCGAACCGTCGCCGGAGGAACTGGCAGAAATGCTCGAAATTCCGACCGAAGAAGTGGAAACAACGCTGGGCGTCGCCGCACGCCACGTCTCTATGGACGCCCCCTTCGTGGAAGGCGAAGATAACTCACTGCTGGACGTGCTGGAAAACGCCGGTACACCCGGTACCGACCAGGAACTGGAATACAATGAATCGCTACGCCGCGAAATCGAGCGCTCCCTCAGCACTCTGACCGACCGCCAGTGCGATGTAATCAAGCTCTACTTCGGTATAGGCGTAGAACACCCCATGTCGCTGGAAGATATCGGCGAAAAATTTGGGCTTACCCGCGAGCGCGTACGCCAGATAAAGGACAAAGCTATCAACAAGCTTCGTTCCGCCAATCGCAGCAAGTTGCTGAAGCACTATCTCGGTGCATAATGGACTGAGAAACAAAACAAACTCAAAAAGGCGCTTTCCAATTTTCCGGAGAACGCCTTTTTCTTTTTTGGCGAATACTCAAACGCTCACACCTGCCCTTCCGCCCCGGCGATGTCAATCGGGCGATTGATGCTGGCTTCCAGCGAGATAAACGTTTCGGTACGCTGAATGCCCGATATTTTCTGGATTTTGTCGTGCAAAACCGAACGCAGGTGATTGGTGTCGCGGCAAATAATTTTGGCAAAAATACTGTAAATGCCGGTCGTGTAATACGCTTCTACAATTTCAGGAATTTTTTCCAGTTGCTTGGCAACGTCATCATAAAGTGAGCTTTTATCAAGATAAATACCCAGAAAAGCGCTGATATCATACCCCAATTGGCTGTGATCCACATCGAGATTGTAGCCTCTGACAATGCCCGCCTCTTCTAATTTTTTCATCCGCACGTGAATCGTTCCTCCCGATACATAAAGCTCTTTTGCGATCTCGGTGTACGGTTTTTTGGCATTGCGCATGAGAATGGAGAGTATCTGCTTGTCTAAATCGTCCAGTTCGTAAATTTTGTCCATAATCAAAGACTATTAACAACTATGAAACAATATAGCTTCTTTTATTTGCATTTTATCAAAAAAAACGCCAATTTCTTTCGCAAAATTGCATTTTTTTCAAAAAATCCGCCACAAATGTAATCCAGCCGCTGGGATACTCCTCAAAAAATGCCATATTTGGCAACGCAAACATGCAGCATAAGGATTTATTTCAATAGAAAAACTGCCTCCCTGTCAACATTTAATTGTTTATTTTTGTATTGTTTCAGATTTTATTGTAGGAAAAACATTCCAATATTCAAAGTTTTACCTCAAGCAGTTGAACATGCATCAGGAACGTCAAAACTGGCTGGGAAAGCTCAACGTGTGGTTGCCTTTGCTTTTTGCGATGGTATTAGTGGCGGGTATGCTGATCGGTATGCGCCTCCAGTCGGAAATGCCCAAAGTAGTAGATTTAGAAAATACAGACGCCTTAGACCCGCAAAGCTATGGAAAACTGGAAGAACTGCTCCGCTATATCGAGTCCAAATACGTGGACGATGTCGAACGCGACAAACTCATTGATGAAGCCATTGCGAGCATTCTAAAACAATTGGATCCGCACTCGGTCTATTTTACCGCCCAGCAGCTCCAGGAAGTCAGCGTACAGTTGGAAGGTAATTTTAATGGTATCGGCGTGGAGTTTATCATTCTTGATGATACGGTGACGGTCGTAGCGCCTTTGGCAGGCGGACCGGCAGAAGCAGCGGGCGTATTAGCCGGCGATAAAATTATTCAGGCGAGCGATTCTACCATTGCTGGCGTAGGCATTACCTCGAGTGGCGTTATTGACCTGCTGACCGGAGAGAAAGGTAGTACCGTAACCATTGGCGTTTTGAGAGGTAAGGAACAAAAACTGCGCAAATTTCAACTCACGCGCGATGAAATTCCGGTGCGCAGCGTGGATGTGGCTTATATGCTCGACAACAAAACCGGATATATCAAAATTAACCGTTTCAGCGCTACGACCTACGAAGAGTTTATGAAAGAACTGGAAAAACTGGTAGAACAAGAGGGAATGAAAGACCTAGTGATTGATCTTCGCCAAAACCCCGGCGGTTATCTTCAGCAGGCTACCAACATCCTCAGCCAGTTGTTCAAAGATAAAAATAAACTGCTCGTTTATACCGAAGGACGGTCGGTGCATCGCAGCGAATACGAAACCACCGGCAGGGCATTTTTTAATATTGGCAACATCGCCGTGTTGATTGATGAAGGATCGGCATCGGCGAGCGAAATTCTGGCGGGCGCGCTGCAAGATCACGATCGGGCTTATATCATTGGGCGACGTTCTTTCGGCAAAGGCTTGGTGCAAGAGCAATACGAACTACGCGACGGTTCAGCCCTGCGGCTCACGGTAGCTCGTTACTACACGCCTTCCGGCAGATCCATTCAGAAACCCTATGCCGATCGGGATCACTACGATGATGATCTTTTGGAGCGGCTTGAATCAGGTGAATTGTCTGGAAACGGATCAGTAGCAGCCCTCGATTCTACCAAGTATTACACTTCCGGCGGCAGAGTAGTGTATGGCGGGGGCGGCATTACGCCAGATGTCTTTGTACCGCTCGACACCACCATTATGAATGAATATTACTTCCGTTTGCGCCAGTTGGTGCCGCAATTTGTATTCCGTTACATCAGCGATCACCGCAAAAATTTTGAATTCACTTCGCTCCAATCTTTCAAAAAGAACTTTCAGGTGAGCAATGCGCTCCTCGATACGTTTATCGAATACAGCACTCAGAATAATGTTCCCAGAAACAGAAGTGAACTGGCAAGGATCACACCGGCGCTCAAACATTATATCAAGGCGAGCTTCGCGCAGAATTTATTTGACAACGAAGGTTTCTATTCTGTTTGGAATGAAACGGATCCCGTTGTAAAAAAGGCTTTGCGGGAGCTGAATCAATCCAACCCAATCTCGGAATACCAGCATCAGCAATAATGCCGGAAGCTATTCTTTCAGCTTTTTCAAAACCTGGGCTTTGACGCCAAACTTCTGCCGGATGTCTTCAAGCGTTTTTTGCACATCCTGCTCGTCGTCGTATGCCCGGCGTATGCCTACGCGTGTAAGATTGCCTACCTTTTCGGTAAAAGGCTCGTAACCTTCCTCATAAATTTGCTTCACTAAGCGCTCCACATTTCCTGGTTGGCTAAACATTCCGATACCAATCATCACATACTGCTGGTCGGGACGCGCAGTGACACCTTCCGTGTCCGTTTCGTCCGTGTCATCGGCAACGGGGTCGTCTTCACCAACAATGGAACCAGTCGGATTTTCGATTTTTTCATCGGCGGTCGTAAGCGAAGGACTAACATTGTAACGTTCTGACGGGACAGCGCTCTCTACCGGCGACTGATAAAAAAACTGGAAATACACGACCAAAGCGATAGCAATCACTGCGACGCTGCTCACGATGGCGAGATTGCGCTGAAACCATTTGCCCACACGCTTGCCGGTTTTCGTTGTTCTGATAGAAACAGGCTGCGGCTGCAGGTCGGCGGCTGCTACCGCCTGCTTCGACGCTGTTCCCCGCTGACTGCGGAGTACCGGGTAAAACTGTAAAGTCGGCAAGCCGTAAGCATCCGTATTAAAATTCACATCGTCGGGCAGAAATTTGAAATTCTGCTCGTAATCTTTATACAAACGCCCTACTCCGGGGATGGTAAAAATCTCGCGCTTCTCGATCGCCATTTTGGCATCCGACACAAATTGCTCGATCGCCAGCATCGCCGTCGGGTAAGAAACATTGTACTTTTTTCGCAAATGCTGCACCAGCAACCCGTCGTCCATCAACAGATTCCTATTAAAATTCAACTGCTTGGACGGTGGCTGAATTTTCCCCTCCACCTGATCTATCGTTGCCGGTTTGTAGCTCGTAATAAAACTGCCCAAGCCTGGCAAACTTACCGACTGATGTTCGTACAACAGCTCCGCTATGCTCGCACCAACGTTTATTTGCATCATCTCTTTTTGGTATAATGAAAAAGCCCAAAGCATCAGAGAATATTTTTGCTTTTGCGCATTCCTATCCTCTGGTGCATTTTTACAAAAACCTGATTTTCAGCTAAAATATTATACAAAGTTATTCGTTTTTTCCGAATACTTCAACTATCCTTTTCCTCAGCAAGCATTCAAGATATTTCCACCATTGTTGAATTTCCAACCAAAATAGAATACATTTGAAAGCAGCGCCCTGCGTGTTCTGTGTAAAACACTCCAAGGCAAGATTCGAATACAATTATTTTACAATCAAAACATTAAATTATTTAAAAAATCTTAATACAATCACCCATGTCCGATCAGATTGTCACCTTTACCACTACCTTCGCCCGATTCGAAGCCAATCCCCTCTGGGGACATCACATTGCCGTGCCGGAAGAAATTGCACGCCCCTTTATCACAGAAAAGGGCGACCGCCGCGTGGTGTGCACGCTCAACGGGCAGTTGGATTTTCAGTGCGCACTGATGCCCAAAGGCGACGGCAGCTTTTTTATCAATATCAACAAAAAGATTCGGGATAAGCTCAAACTGAAAGTAGGCATGCCAATGCAGGTGGCACTGCGCAAAGACGAAAGCCAGTATGGCTTGCCGATGCCCGAAGAATTGGAGGAGCTACTTCAGCAGGACGAAGAGGGGAACCGCTTTTTTCATGCGCTCACGCCGGGCAAGCAGCGCAATTTGCTTTATATCGTTGGTAGTGCCCAAAAGTCGGACACCCGCATTAGGCGAGCGATCGTGGTAATAGAACATTTAAAAGCCAACGGGGGTAAAATTGATTTCAAAATGCTAAACCAGGCGTTGCGGGAAGGAATTTAAATAATTGACAATTATCGGTTTATAATTATAAAAAATGGTCAACCGAGAGGCATCGGTTGACCATTTTTCGTGGCTTCATATCAATTTCTTGGTCCTGGGAAAAAGCCTGGGCCACCCCATCCTCTGTTTTCCGGCGCCGGCATATTAAAGTTCCTCAGATTGTAAGTAAATGTCAGCATAAAATACTGCGTCAGCACTTGCGTAATGTTGTCCTGAATATACGTTTCAGTCACCGAGCGGCTGATGCTGTTGTTTTGCTTGAGCAAGTCAAACACGCTCAGGCGAATTTCGCCGGAATTATTTTTCAGGAATTTGTAGGCCACCGCAGCGTTCCACAGCAGAAAATCCTGATTAAAATCATCGCCCAGCCCAGTGTATAGTGAATGCGTCAAATCTGTGTTGATCACTAATTTTTTCCAGGGCAGCCAGTTAAATCGGAAGGAAGAAAGCTGGTAAAAATAATTGTTATTCAGTTGTGGTTGTAATGTATTTTCCACAATATTATAATTTGCTGAATAGGAAATCGTAAAATCCAGATTTTGATTAATATTACTGCCGAGTACCAATCCGGAGTTGACATTGTACGTTTGCGACTCATTTTCCGCATTGTTTATCAAGCCCGGCGTGCGGTTGTAAGTAAAACCGGCATTAAAATTCAGATTACTCTTGAATAATTTGATCGGCATGCCGTAGGTAAAAAAGGTACGCATACTCCAGTTGCCTCCCAGATTGACCGGCTGCGAAAGCTGCGCCCCCCGGAACAAGGTAATCCCCTCCTGCAAAACGGTATCTTTATCGGCAATGATCGTAGAAGTGCCGATATAATTGGCGTTGTAGCTTACGTTGGCAAAAGCAAAAAAGGTTTGCGCCTTGGCAGGGCTGGTCAGATTAAAACGAGTAAACACCGAGTTTGTTAATTGTTGCTTCAGATCGGGATTACCCGTTGACAGTTGCAACGGATTGGTATTGTCAATCACATTTTGCAATTGGCTGAGGGAAGGTGTATTGGTGTAAGTACGGTAAAACAAGCGCAGGCTCATATTGCGATCGGGGCGATACTCAAACATGGCATTGGGTAGTACATTGTTGAAAGACTTCTCCACGTCGAGCATCAGTGGAAACGACTGTGCACTCGATAGTTGTACGTTTTGGTAATTGGCGCCAAATGAAAAATTGGACTTTTCTCCGCGCCAGCGATAGCTCAAACCTCCGCGCTGGGTAATCACCTCGTTGTCAAAATCGTTAGATAACCCTGTATTCAGGCTGGTGTAGCCGCCGGTAGCCTCGTCAAAATCGTTGGTCTCGCGTTCCGAGTTGTTTTTATTAATCGAAGGGCGGTACTCAAACTGCAGAATGCTTTTTTTGCCAATTGGCTCGGTATAATTGATATTAGTCGAAAGCGTATAACCATCCGAAACCGTTATCGCACGCTGATCGGTAATAAGGCTCGAATCCTGACCGTTGTAAAATTCGCTCAAAGAATACAGGCTGCTGTTTCCATCGTTGTTGTTAAAATCGGTGCTAAAACCGATGGAAAACGTACGCCCGGCTTTGACAAAGCGATGGCGATAGAGAATATTGTTTGAAAAACTATATCCCATTCGATCAGATTCATTGTTATTTTCCGTTTGGTTGATCAAAAAACCGTTATCAAACATATTTTGACCATTGACCAAGCCCGCTGAGTTGTAATCCTGCAAGTTCAGACGTGGCGTGATGATGATGGAATTGGTCGAGTCAATGCTGTATTCGATCCGCGCACTGAACCGGTGGTTGTAATTATGACTCTCCGACACGTTGTCTTCGTCATAAAACTGGCTCACATTTTCTTCGAGGAAATATTCGCGCGACAAGATGCTGTTGTTGTCGTTATTGGAGTTGTTAAAAAAGTAACTTCCCGTCACTTTTACCTTTTTTCCCCAGTTATCACTGTAATTCAAGCCAATTGAATTGGTCGTGTTAATACCGTTTTGCTGCCCAACTAAGAAATTGCCGGCATCTCCGCCAAAACCGCCGCCGCGACCACCACGACCACCACCAAAACCACCGCGACTACCACTACTGCCGATCACGCCCAGTAAGTCCTGTGTTGAAAAGTTTTGTTGATTGATATTATTAAAAAGCCCAATGATTGAAATCCGGGTATCGCCTTTAAAAAAATTGATCCCACCGCCTGCATTGTATCGCTCATCGGTACCATAGCCTGCATAAATTTTCCCGAATTGGGCGTTTCTGAGACCTCCACCCCGCGTCACAATGTTGATCGTTTTCTCGGTATTACCATCATTGAAGCCGGTGAATTGTGCCTGGTCACTCATGCGATCGAATACCTGAATACGTTCGATCACTTCCGCAGGAAGGTTGCGCAATGCCAACGTAGCATCATCTCCAAAAAATTCCCGACCATCTACAAGTACGCGGCGTACGTCTTCACCCTGGGCTTTTACCTGCCCGTTTTCTACGGTCACGCCCGGCATCTTGCGCACGAGTTGCTCGGCATCGGCATCAGGATTAACTTTGAACGCTCCAGCATTGTACTCTGTGGTATCACCTTTTTGTTGCGCCCGGATTTGCGTTGCTTCTACGGTCACACCCTGCAATTGTAGCGCTGTTTGTTCCATCGCCAGCATGCCCAGATCCTGGTCGGCACGAGCTATCGCAACCATTTGCTCGAACGATTGATAGCCAACGTAGCTCGCTTGCAGTTTATAATTGCCGGGGCGCAGTCTTTCAAACTGGAATTTACCATCCACATCGGAAATAAGCCCCATCTTTCGAGTGGTATCCGCTTGACTAACAAGTTGAATGTTCACCCCAATCAACGGTTCATTGTTACTTTTGTCAACAAATTTTCCCGTAAGGATAAAACCCTGTCCCGGTAATGCCAACGCACTGCCGAGTAGGGCTACAACCAACATAAAAAATAGCCGGACGTTAAGTTTCGTTCTCATGGTTACAAATTGTTACGCCATTTTGTCAGGCGCTATGAGTTTAGAAATTTAGTGGACAAATATTGATGGAATTTTTCTCGATATTGTTCGGCAACTACCACGGCGAAAGCCCCTATGACGATCCGGCTGCGTTCTACCGATTCAATTTTTTCCAGATTCACAATGTAAGAACGGTGTACCCGCATGAATCGTTCTGCCGGTAGCTTATCTTCCAGCGCTTTCAGGCTCATCAGCGTCAAAATGGGTTTTTCCTGGCTCGCCAGATGAATTTTGATGTAGTCCTTCAGCCCCTCGAAATACAACACCTCGTCCAGATTGATGCGCACCAGTTTGTACTCCGATTTGACAAATAAATGTGACTCATTTTTTTCTGCTTCTTTCTGCGCTTCGAGGAGTTGAAACCACTCCCGCGCTTTGTTAGCCGCTTTCATAAACTCCTCATAATTAAAGGGTTTCAACAGATAATCCAACGCATCTACTTTGAATCCATCCAGTGCATATTGCTCAAAAGCGGTCGTAAAAATGATCCTCGGTCCGTTTTTCAACGTTCTTGAGAAAGCCACACCATCCAAATCGGGCATTTGGATATCTAAGAAAATAAGGTCAATCTGCTGCTCCTGCAATTGCGCCATTGCCTCCAACGCGCTGCTGCACCGCCCTGCCAGTTTGAGAAAAGGCGTTTTTTGGATGTAGTTTTCCACCACATCCAACGCGAGAGGCTCGTCATCCACAATGAGGCATTTTATTTTTTTCATGCTTCGTTATATTCAACTATTTACATAGTTAAAAATTCATATACTATTCAATCAAATAGTAACTAAATCAATCTCCAGTTCTGTTCTGAATACACCATCCTGTACCGTCTGCCTGAATTGATGCCGGTTGGGATAAAGCAGGCGCAAGCGCTTTTGGAGATTTTCAATTCCAATACCGGAGCCGCCTTTATCGCGCTCGTCTTTCGGAAAGTTCGTATTTTCTACCCAAAAGATCAGGCGTTGGCCTTCTATCCGCATTTTTATGAAGATAAAAGACGGCACGTTGGCGCTCACGCCATGTTTAAACCCATTTTCCACAAGGGGTATGAAAAGTAAAGGTGCTATCTGCGTATGGTCTGCATCCGCTGGAAAATCGTACCGCACGTCCACTTTGTCCGTCAGGCGCATGCGCATCAGGTCAATATAATTTTTCAAAAATGTAATTTCATTCGCTAAAGGCACTTGCTCCGCTGTTGCATCGTGCAGGGTGTAACGCATCAGTTTGCTCAGGCGATGGATCGAATCCTTGGCTTTCTCCGGCGCGCTGTCCACCAGCGAATAGATATTGTTCAGCGAATTGAAAAAGAAATGCGGCTGAATCTGATACTGCAAATGCGAAATAGTTGACTTCAACTGCTCGGTTTCCGTCGCTTTGCGCTCGGTCTCCGACTTTTGCCAACGTTGGGTAATACGAATCGCTACGCTCACTGCTACGGTGATCGCCAATGAAAATGCCGCCCGGAAATGGTAAAAACTTTTAAAGCTGCTGCCGCGAAAAGGACGGGATGCGGCATTAGGTCGAGGTATCAAATCCCTCAGAGCATCTTCGCCCCACATGCAAAAAGCAATCAATGCAAGATTCAGCAGAATAAATAAAACGATCCGGTCTTGAAATAATACTTTGTCAATCAGCACAAAATAATTGGCGTAAAAAATTAATACAGTAAAAAATAGAGGAAGTACCGTGCGCAGATAGAGATATACCGGCGGAAATTCTCCGCCCGAAAATAAGAGCGGAAAAGCAAAAAAGATGCCCCACACCAGCAAGTGCAGGGCTACTTTGGTCATAATATTATCTTTGGTGAAAGGTTTCATACGTACTCACAACAAATTATCGGTTTTTCTTACCTTTCCCATATCCAGGGCGTTGGCGCGACCTTTGTTTTTCCATAAATTCCGAATAAGCCTTGTATTTTGCATCATCTACCAAAACTGCCTTCACTTTTTCATCTCTCGTTGTCGCCAGTTCTTTCATTTTGTCCCAATCGCCTCGATTTTCCGATTGCGTCTGATAAAATTCTATAAAGATGGGCGTTAGTTCCGTTTTCTGAGCATCGGTCACTTCAATCTGTTGAGTCAGTGCAGTCATGATCCTTTCCGTGCGTTGTTCAGGTGTTGGTGGCGATCCACCTCCTCGACACTGAGCGTATAGCCCGACGAAGCCGAGCATTGTGATTACTAACAAAATTACTTTTTTCATAATAACAATCAGGTTTTTAATTACACTTCAAAAATATCTCCGAAAAAATGGAAAGTAAAGTGCAATGGATGTTCCGGTCGAACACCTCGAAGAACCCGACGATTTTGTCTATTGGAGAAATGTAAAGAAAAGCGTAGATTTAGGAAATTTATTATT
>CAZQTF010000084.1:0-15061 GCA_964596135.1 uncultured Saprospiraceae bacterium
AGGTATTTAAGTTGACTACCAAAACCATTCAACCCGGCGAAAAAATTCAACTCAAAAAGCGCCATTCGTTCAAGAAAATTGGCATTCGACCTTATTACGCCGGCGAGCATCGGGTAGCTGTGCAGGTTGGGGGGCAGGAAATTGAAGCTATAAACTTCTGGCTTGAAATGGAAATATAAATGCCTCGAGTGAGGAAAAAAATGAAAAGAGGAGAAATCATATCGAATTAGTTGTTTTCCAAAGCGCTAAATATTCCACATTTTTTTTGGTTTTGTCGGTGTCGGTTGTCGTGAGCGCCTGTAGGTCAAATCCCTCGGCCCGAGCGGCAACGATGACTTTGTCGAGTATCTGTTGGCGACGCTTTTCGTCTTTGAGGATGCCTTTTTTGAGCCGCATTTTTTCCTCTAGTTCAAATTGTGGTTTTATCAGCGTAATCACCCAACCGTCTGGTTTTAGGAATTTTGACAAGTACGGAAATACGTGCCGCAAGCTGATAAACGAGACGTCAATGGTGATCACATCTACCGGCTCGCCAAGCATCTCCGGCGTCAGGTCGCGGATGTGCAGATTTTCCCACCAACTCACCTGCGGGTGTTGGCGGAGCGATTCATGCAATTGGTCAGAGCCTACGTCCAGGGCAAAAACCCTGCGTGCGCCGTGTTGGAGCGCGCAATCGGTGAACCCGCCTGTACTGGCGCCAATGTCAAGCACCGTTTTGCTGCTGAAATCGAGTTGAAAAGTGTGAATTGCCTTTTCCAGTTTGAGTCCACCCCGGCTCACATAGCGAAGCGCCGGCGCTTTCACCTGCACCTTGTCTGCATCGGTTATTTTGAAAGCCGCTTTTTGAATAGGATTGCCGTTCACTTCCACCACGCCTTCTGCCAACGCTATGCGGGCTTTTTCACGCGATTCGAAGTAGCCGTTTTGCACCAGCCAGGCGTCAATACGGGTTAGCATGGTCATTTTTTCGGAACGCTGCAAAAGTGGAGAAAAAGGAAAGAGGTTTATTCCCCCTTCCGTTGAAGGAAGAAGATCAGGATTCTCCTTCCTCCTGCTGTTTTTGTTGTTTGTATTGCGCTTTCAGAATTTCATTGCGGCGCTTCACGGATGGCTTCGTAAAATGCTGCCGCCGACGCAATTCCTGAATGATTTGTGATTGCTGGTACTTGCGCTTGTAGCGTTTGAGCGCTTTGTCAATTCCTTCGTTGTCTTTGACATCAATAATAAGCATAAACAAAATATGGTTTGGTTAAAAAATATTCAGCGTTTAAAATACTGCTCTTGTTTTCCAAGATGGCACGAATATCGTTAAATCCTCGCGGTCGAACGACTTTCTTGCTAATTTTCTTTATCCAGCGTTCATCTTTTTCGATTGGTCGGGTACTTGCCGTAGTCAGAATTTCAAACTAAAGTTGGAAATGAGCGACTAAAAAATAATCCTCTTAATGGTTTTTCAAAAAAAGTTGATTATCCATTGAACACATGCTATAATGCATCGCGCCAAAAAAAAACAGAAAAAAACATCTGTAAATTGTCGGATATAAAAAAAATAGCGCAACGTATCTTTTAAAACGCAGTCACTTCCAGGAAAGTTCAATTATATTGATAATCAATTAAATATCACCCTTTCACGTGGCTTGCGCACTCCTGCCAGGCGATGTATTTAAGAAAAATATAACATAAAAGATTTTACTTTTTTTGCAACTACTGGTAAAAGCCAAGCATCTATATTCAAAAAGAGGCTTACAAATAATTTTATTTTGTGTTTCTTTAAATACAGAAAAGAATTTTGTACGCCTGCCCAAAAAGCGGAAACCAATTATGTTTGCAGTGGCACATTTTTTCACCCGATAAAACAAAGTGCCTTATGAAATCATCCCTATTATTGTGTACCCTGTTGTTACTGAGTTGGGTGCCTCGTCCTTATTCCGACGAATCGTTAGCCAGGCAAAACGGCATTACTTATGAAGTTGTAGATTTTGGTATTTCCAAACGCCTGATGCTCACCGAAGCAGAAGTAGATGGCCAAAAAGGGATGTTCCTCTTCGATACCGGTGCTTCGCATCTTACTTTGAACCAGATGCATTTCCCGGACAAGAAAGTGGTTGCCAACGTGGGCAATACCAGCAATATTCTGGAAGACAACGCCTCGCTGCACGCAGTGATGGTCGAGCAGTTTCATTGGGGCGGCATCCGGCGGGAAAAAATGTTTTGCCCAATTGCCGATCTATCCACTTTAGAGCGCCAACTGGGCTATCCGATTCTGGGATTGGTCGGCTACGAAGTGCTCCGGGAATACCGCGTGGAGATTGATTATGTCAATCAACTCATCCGACTGGCTTCCGATAAGCCGCTTCGCATTGATGCAACAGATCAACCAGATTTTTCGTTCGATTTCAATTTATGCGGGCACATGCCGGTGGTGGAAGCGGATTTGGGTATGAAGCAAAAAGTGTACCTGGGGCTGGATTCCGGCGCTTCAATCAACGTGCTGGACAAAAGCTGGCAGCGACAAGTATCGGAACTGGCACTGCAGCAAAATAAAATTCGTTTCACCGGTGCAGCTGCGGGTATGAAAGAAGCGGATTATCTGGTGTTTGAAAAACTAACCTTAGGGGATCAGATGACGCTCCATCTGCCGGGGTTGCTTCTGACCGATTTCAGTGTGCCGGTAGGCAGGTGCTTCCGTGTGGACGGATTGATCGGCATTGATGCTTTCTCTTGCAAAAGAGTAGCCATTGATTATCAGAATTTCAAATTGCATGTATGGCTGAGCAAGGATGATGATTGTTTCTAAAAAAGATATTGCCTTTTGGCTCTCCATAGGAATTGCTATTGGGGCAGTGATTGGTCAAGTTGTGATGCTTCGAAGAAAATAAAAGGCAACCTTGAATATGATGAGGCTCAATCACGTCATTCCAAGGCTAATACTTGGTTTTCCGCGATTACAAACACCCGATCGCCGTTTTTGGGCTGAACCTCTGCAGTGCCTGTGAATGCACCAAATGCTGGCAAAATCCCCTGATTTTTAGCGAAATAAAAACAAGGTAGTCGCAATCGCTGCCGACCATTGCCCCATAGCCGCACGCTGGGGTGAATGTGCCCGGCGAGATTGTACCAGCCATTTTGCACCGCCACTAATGGGTGGTGCGAAAAAATAAATGGTTGAATAAATAACTCTGGTTCATGCACATGCAGGCGCGCTTCGATGTAATGCTTTGTGCGTAAAATATCATGATTGCCGGGTACCAGTTCAAACCGAACACCGGCGAAAATCTTTGTTATTTGACAAAAATCCGCCCACTCGGCGTTCAGGTTGCTGTGGAACAAATCGCCCAGAAAAATAACCTTTTCCGGCTGGAAATCAAACAATAAGCTCAGGAGCCGGTCCCAGTTGTGGTTGCTCACTGCCCCCGGCACGGGAATGCCCTCTTTACGGAAATGTGTGACTTTTCCGAGGTGTAAATCGCTGATTATCAATGTTTTTTCTCGTGGCCAGTACATTGCCCGAAAGGGATGAAGTTGAAAAGTTTCTCCCAGGATAGTCGTCTCAGTTGCCTTCATTTATATAATAGCAATTTACCACCCAAAAGTAATAAACTATTCAATAGTTTGATATCTGCCTTCTGGTAATCGAACAGCGCTCAATGTGTTAATCTTTTATTAATCGTCGGGGTGGCATCGGCTGGAATACGGCGGTAGGTGTATTTTTGTGAAAACGATCACAAATTTTATGAGAACTTCAACTGTACTTTTGTCGCTGTTATTTTTTTCCATCGTTGCGAACGCGCAAATGAACCCTGTGAAATGGTCATTCACTGCCAAAAAGGTGAGCGCTGCGGAATATGATGTGATACTAACCGCCGATGTGGCCAATGGTTGGTACATTTATTCGCAATTCCTGGAATCCGACGAAGGTCCGGTGCCAACCAGCTTTCATTTTGATAAAAGTGAAGCCATAGAACTGATCGGTGAAACCCGCGAGGAAGGCAAGAAAAAAGAGGGCTACGACGACATTTTCGGGATGAACCTGATCAAATTTAGCGGTAAGGTGCAATTCATTCAACGTATCAAAATTGACGGGCAGACAAGTAAAGTAAGTGGTTCGCTGGAGTTTATGACCTGCGACGACGAACAGTGTCTGCCGCCCAAAATGATGGAATTTTCAATAGATTTGAAATAAAAGATTATATCCCATTGAACATTTAACCCTTGAACTCAAAGTGTTATGAAAAAAACATTGCTACTTTTATCCGTATTGGCGTTTGGCTACAGCCTGTCGGCGCAAATTCTCACGCCGGTGAAGTGGAACACTTCATACAAACAAGTGAGTGAGAACGAGTTCGATCTCATTTTCACCGCTGCTATCGAGGATGGCTGGGTGATTTATTCTCAGTATCTCAGCGGTGACGACGGTCCCGTACCAACGCACTTCTATTTTGACGAAAGCAGCCATTTCGAGTTGGTGGGTAAAAGCCAGGAATCGGGCAATCGCAAGGAAGCATTTGATAACGTATTCAAAATGAATCTTATCAAATTTTCGAAAAAGGCAATTTTTACACAACGGGTCAGGGTAAATGATCTAAGCAAACCGATTAAGGGATATTTTGAATTTATGACCTGTGACGATGAGCGCTGCCTGCCGCCAACCGAAGAGGAATTTTCCTTCCAGTTGGTTTCGACGTTTACTAAATCAATTGCCCCAAAGCCGGAAGAAAAAGTTGCAGTCGCCGAAGCCAAAACGAAAGAAGCTATTGACCTCAATGCCCAGCAGGCTAAAACCGGCGCTGCCGCACAGATTGTAACACCCCAAGGCGGCATTCTGGAACCGGTAAAGTGGATAGGCGAGATCAGGAAAATCAGCGATACCGAATTTGATTTGGTGTTCAAAGCCAAAGTGGACAATGGATGGTACATTTATTCACAGTTCCTCGAAGATGGGGGGCCGATTCCTACCGAATTTAATTTTGCCGGCAATGCGCACGTGACTGTTCCGGCGAAAGCCAAAGAAACAGGCGCGCAACGCCTCGAAGGGATGGATGATATTTTCGGGATAAACGTCATCAAATATAAGGAAGAAGCGACCTTTACCCAGCGTGTGCAGGTGGTGAG
The DNA here is from genome assembly GCA_964596135.1 of uncultured Saprospiraceae bacterium. Lineage (GTDB taxonomy): Bacteria > Bacteroidota > Bacteroidia > Chitinophagales > Saprospiraceae > JADJNW01. The sequence goes on from CAZQTF010000084.1 coordinate 5,113, forward strand.
CGACGCCAGCAAAGCGGCAGCGGGCGTGATCATTTATATGAGCTGTAATGAAACCAGTTGCATTCCTTTTGAAACGCCTTTCACCGCGGATTTTGCTAACCTTGGTCTTACCATCGGCGAGGAAGCCACGGCGGCTATCGGTACTGCTACCAACACCGATAGCGGCTTATACGGCGGCTTGCCCAAACCTGATCTCACGAATCCGGCGGGCGAATGCAACGACCAGGCGATCGTCGAACCTTCTAAGAGCTATTGGTCTATCTTTTTGCTGGGCTTGCTCGGTGGGTTTATTGCCCTGCTGACGCCCTGTGTTTTCCCGATGATCCCACTCACAGTAAGTTTTTTCACCAAAAGCAGCAAGGATCGCAACAAGGGTGTGGCTAATGCTGCGTTTTATGGCTTTTCCATTTTTGCGGTGTATCTGGTGCTGAGCTTGCCGTTTCACCTGATGGACAGCATCAATCCTGATATTTTAAATGATATTTCCACCAATGTGTGGCTGAATCTGGCGTTTTTTGCCATTTTCCTATTTTTCGCATTTTCGTTTTTCGGCTACTACGAACTTACGCTGCCGAGCAGTTGGGCAAACCGCATCAGCAATCTGGAGGGCGTAGGTGGTGTCATTGGTATTTTCTTTATGGCGCTTACGCTGGCGTTGGTGTCGTTTTCGTGTACCGGTCCGATTTTGGGCTCATTGCTGGCAGGCGCGCTGAGCGCTGATGGCGGCGCAATGCAACTGACAATGGGCATGGCGGGCTTTGGTTTGGCGTTGGCTTTGCCGTTTGCGCTCTTTGCCATGTTCCCCGGCTGGATGAATTCGCTGCCTAAGTCTGGCGGCTGGCTGAACACCGTAAAGGTGGTGCTCGGTTTCGTCGAACTGGCGCTGGCGCTGAAGTTCCTATCGAACGCTGACCTTGTGAAACACTGGGAAATTCTGAAAATTGAGCCGTTTCTCGGCGCATGGATCCTGCTTTCGATTGGCTTGGCGCTCTATCTGTTTGGGGTGATCAAATTTCCGCACGATTCGCCAATCAAAAAATGGTCGGTTTCCCGGATTATCCTTGGCTTGGCGGCGGTTGGCTTTGCAATTTATTTGGCCACAGGCTTTATTTACGATGAGAGAGCCGGCTCTTACCGTCCGTTGAAACTATTGAGCGGACTGGCGCCTCCTGCGACCTATAGTTGGTTTTATGAAGGCGATTGCCCGCAAAATCTGAATTGTTTCAAAGATCTCGAATCAGGGCTGGCGTATGCCAAAGAGGTGGGAAAACCCATTATGATTGACTTTACCGGACACGCCTGCGTGAACTGCCGGAAAATGGAAGAACATGTGTGGCCCGAACCCAAGGTCTACAAATATCTGAAAGATGAATATGTACTCATCTCCCTGTATGTGGATGAAAAGGTAGAACTGCCTGAAAATGAGCAGATTGAAGTACTTAAAGCTACCGGTGGCACCCGAAAATTGCGCAACGTGGGGCACAAGTGGTCGCATTTTCAGACGGAATATTTCAATACCAATACGCAGCCCTACTATGTGCTGATGACGCCAGATGGCAAACTGCTCAATCAGCCGGTGGGCTATACCCCCAATGATCAGGAATATGCCGACTTTTTGCAATGCGGGCTGGATGCTTACAAGCAATTGACGCAACGCAATTCGGACAGCGATGAACGGATAGGAAGTAAATAGTTTCTTGAAACAGAAAAGCCCGATCAGCAGAGTTGATCGGGCTTTTTTATGCCGTCAAAAAGGTTTATTCCATTTCGATAAGCAGATATCCTTTCTCTACTGCGGCGCCTTTCTCTACATTGATCTTTTTTACCACTCCATCGCCAGGCGATTTGATCACATTCTCCATCTTCATAGCCTCCAGAATCAACAGCGCATCGCCCCTTTGCACGGCTTGCCCCGGCTCTACATTCACGTTGATCACCAGCCCCGGCATAGGAGCCTTGATATCTTTTACTTTATACTGCACTTGTTTTGATAAGCCAAGCTTTTTGATCAATTGATCGTAGTGGTCTTCCAGTTTTACCTCATAAGTGGTGCCGTTGACCTTGATGGTAAAAGATTTATCATCGAAGTTTGTTTCGATCACTTCTGCACGATACGCTTTATTATTTTTCAGAATGTGAAACGTCCCGTTGTTTTCAGTGACAATATCGAGCGCGCCGGCGCCCAGTTCAGAAAACTCGTATTGATGGTTGACGATGGCTTTGTAAGAGTTATTTTCCATAATTTGTGACATTACGATATTGGAAATAAGGATTTTGTGGCGCTATACACAGGAGGAGGACACGCCCTTTGCGCACGTTTCCTGTTGTTTATTTCTGATGCCCGGCTTTCGGATTGGCATGAGATTTCACATGAGCCAACTTCATCATAAAATAGGTTTCAAAAATAGTGTAAACTATGTAAATGCCCAAGAACATGGCGACAAATAGATGCGATGGTTCGTTTATTTTTTGACGATAGGCAATAGCAATCCCAACACATGCAATCGTTTTGACGAGTGTCATACCAATGACCAGGCTAATGAATTGAGATTTGTTTTTACTTAAAACAGACTGATAACCAATTAGGTAAAAAGAGATGCTAAATACTATAAAAAATCCCAGGCTCATCCAGGCGAAAAAGGTCTCCCGAGGCAATGCGTAAGAGTATTGGAAAGCGACGACGAAAAGCGCGACGACGGCAGTAAGAATGGCAAGCTGCACAAAAAAATCGCGTCGGCTCATGCTACAAAGAGTTGAAGATTACTTTTTTTTCAGAAAATCTTTGATTGCCAGATAGATAGCCGCTACAGAAAACAATGCCGAAAAGAGGGCAGTGAAATAAGGACCCGTAGTATCGAACTTGCGGTCGAGGAATTTCCCCAACAAAATGCCAACGGCAATGGTTGCACCCATTTGAAATGCGGTACCGGTGTATTTGAGGATTTCGTTGCTACGGCGCCGCTTGTCTTCAGCTTCAGGAGGAGGTATAGCCATGTATGGTACCGTTTTCGAAAAGAGATTTGCCCATAGCGGGAACACGTTTATAACCAAGGTGTTATTTTGCAGCTTTCAGCGCGGGCTCTTCTTCTTTTTTCAGACTAATGGTATTCGATAGCGGTTTGGGGCTGCCCATTGTGCAGTTCACATTAAATGCTGCACCGGCTTGCACAATCAGTTTATTTGTGGTCACATCGCCGCTCACCGTAGCACTTTCGCGAATATTTAGCAATTCTGATACTTCCAGGGCGCCCTGAAACTTCCCTTCGATCACTGCGTTTTTGCATTTGATCTCTCCGTCCACAGAACCGGCAGGACCGATGATTATTTTGGCATCGCAGAATAATTTCCCCTTAATGGCACCATCTACGCGAATATCGTTCTCCGACTTGACTGTGCCTTCCACCAGCGTGCCTTGAACCAGCGTGTTCAGAGAGCCGGCGCTCGGCGCACCATTGGTTTTGGCTGCCTCCTTTTTCGTAGGGTTGTTACCAAACATGTCTTTGTCTTTTATTTAAAAAATTAGTGTTTTTAGTGCTATTGCAAAGATAATCAATTCGGGGGGCTTAGCGTATTAAATTTCTCATCGGAAAATGAGGAGTAGCACTATTCTCATAATGCTAATAGAAACGATCGAAGATAACAATTATTTTGTTAGAAATAGAAACAAACCTCGCAGATTTTAGAAATCTGCGAGGTTTGTGTAGTGCAACTGATTAGAAATTAGGACAATATACGCCGCGACGGGTTTGGTTACAGATTTTGTAAACCATTGCAAATTCGAAGCCGCCGTTGGAATTACTTGCTGCCTTGAGGGGGGAGATATTGACGTCGTAGCTGAAGCCAAGGCTGAAATTGTTGTAATCAAAACGAGTAGAAAGGATTGCGGCATCACCGAGAATGCCCACTTTCTCTGCACCGCCTTCGGTCGCTGGGATGAATTTGTTGCCGAGGCGTCCCCATAAACCAATCTGGAATGCCTGATACTCTTGGCGATTGCCCAATAAAAACTTGAGGCTTGTGCCGGCGTTCACCTGGAAAGAAGGTCCCTGCTTCATCACAATCGCGCCAGGTACCAAACCAAACTTGTCCCCCACGAGGAATTCGCCGCCCACATGACCGGTCACACGGCTGTAGAGCAGGTCTTCGTCGCTGCTACTGAACGATTGATTGGCGCGATTCAGGTGGTGGAAAGAGCCACCGATATAAAAATTAGTATTTTCATCTTTGACCATAAACCACAACAAGCCCGCAGCTACATCGGCGAACAGAAAATTATCACGATCAAAGCGGTTTTCCTGAGTTGGCAAATTGGGGTCGAATCCGCCCTCACCATCGTGTTGTGTACCCCAACGCAGGTTGAGGAAGTCAATGCTTCGTTGAGCAATACCGGCTTCAGCGCCCACCACGAGGTAGTTACCAAATTTACGGGTGCCACCCATGCGCTTGCTATAGGAGCCTGAAATTTTGCCCGTCAGCGTTGCGAAGTTGGACTCGCCGGCGCGGTCGCCCCAAAATGTACCACCGACACCGAAATAGTCGTACCTGCCCACCGGAATGCGCTGGTCGTACGACACGGAATACGTGCTGAAAGCATTGGAACGCAGGATGCTTCCCCACTGATTGCGGTAGTTGGCTACCAGCCGGACATTACAGTTCATCACCCCGGTCATCGCAGGGTTTAGATTGAGCGGGGACAGATAAAACTGTGAAAAATGGATGTCTTGGGCGCTCAGTGATACCGTCACCAGCGTCATTAAACAAGCAGCGAGTAGATTTTTGAGATTTTTCATAAACACTTAAGTTCAAGAGTTCAACCTTCGGACATTCAAGGATTTGCCTATATTCAGAGCTTTTTTTCCCCCTGAACTCCGACTGCAATATTAAGCAATGTCTGGTAATCGTCAGGAAAAAATTATGTTAAAAGATAATTTTAACAATATGTATAAACTGGATTATACATTGTTTTGTAGCACAAAATTGAATTTTTTCAATTAATACATCATTCGGAAGGGCATTTTCAGGATGAAGGCAATGCCGGTTCCATCTTTTTTCTACTTTCCGATCTGATGTTTCTGTCCTATTGAATTCCGCTTGATAAAGGCAAATGCAAACCGAGACGAACTGCCCGAAATGTATTATAAAATGCTTTGATGTGTTAATAAAGTGGCATAGCGAATTGCAAACAAGATAACGCTTTTCCACTATTTTTTTCCAAAATACAAAATTACTTTTTCAACAACGCTGGCTTGCCGGAAAATATTATTTTCGTCAGGACTTTTAGGAATTCTGTTCTAATCGTATTTCCACAGGGCGCCGTATTGTTCCACTAAAATGTTGTCGTAGTAATCCGCTTTTTCAAAAAGGTGGCTAAACAGCTTCAAGCCGGTCTCCACATTCAGATAGCGGTCGAAGATAAGCAGAGACAGAATGATGTCTTGCTCCCGGATACTGAAAGTCAGGTCTTCAGTATGGTAGTTTTGCCGGAGCAGATATTCGTACAGAGGTTTGATATTTTCTTTGGGCAATACACAAAGATAAGCATCTCCGGTGATGAGTCCGGTTTTTTCGTAGTAGGAAATATTGATTTTTGCACTGCCTTTCTGAATTTCCCATTTGTTGGGTCCTACCCTTGCCAGTGCTACGTTGTAGCCTATTTTTTCGATGATTTCCTCAATTGTTTTGGCAACGCCGAGCGGCTCGTACAATTCTACCTGCGTAGGGAGCTGCACTTTGGCGCCGCAGTGCGGGCAGTAACCTTGTTCGATGGTATCTTCAAATACCAGATTGGAACAGGAAGCGCAGCGGGTGCCAATTTTTCTGCCGGCGGCGAGAAATTCCTTAATAGTGGCATCCAGATACTTGACCGGCAATGAAAACCCAATATTATTGCCATCTTTCATGATGAAGGTGTTGATGCCAACAACCTCGCCGGTTTCATTGACCAGCGGTCCGCCGCTATTGCCGGGGCTAAGCGCCGCGTCGTGCTGGATGTAGAAGATATCACCCTGCTCGTGGCGGGTATTCGATATAATGCCTTTGGTAGCGGCATATTTCAAGCCCAGCGGGTGCCCGATGGCGATTACTTGGTCGCCTTCGCGCGGCGGCTTATCGGTGCTGAGTTTTACTTCGGGAATATCGGCATTGGTAGGCGCCTCCAGAAATGCCAGATCGTATTTGGTATCCATGTAAAGAACCCTGACCAACTGCTTGGGGAAAGCGTCGCCATCTACCACCACTTGCGCATTGTCGCGGATGACATGTTCATTGGTGACAATGAGGTTGGGTTGTTTTAAAAAGAAGCCTGTACCCGTACTGTAAGGGGTGGCAATTTGAATTACAACATTGCGATACAGGTCTATAATGTCATTCATCCCGATGGCTTTTGGCAAAATCCATTGTTAAAATGGATGGGCAAATTACTAAGTAAAGTGCAAAATATGAAATGTCCGGAGAGTATTCCTTTGTAACAGATTTGAAAATGCGTGAGTCCAGAAGGATAAGCTGGTGTTGTTTTCTAAAACGGCAAAAAAAATATCAAAATCAAAAATGTGCTTCACATTTGTAAGTGGAGCACATTTTTGAAAGCATCTGAGGATTGCTTCAATGTCCGCAACCCCATTCTTCGATTGCGCCGATTGGCTGACCATCGGGCATTTCCGGGATGTAAGGCACTTTGTAATCCTTCGGGTTGCGCTTGAACATGGCAATTTGCTCATGCAGATACGTCAGATGCGCTACCTGTGCCGGATCAAGCGTGACGTCCATTTTGGCTTCCATCTCGTTGATTTTTGACAAGGCTACCGCCGCTACTTGTCGTAGCACGCGATCGTCGCCAGCCAGATTGAGCAGATGATGCAGCACCAATTTCTCGGTCATCCGGGCGATTTCTTTTTCGTACTCCGAATAAGACGCCTTCACCTGTACTGCCGCCATGAGTTGGTCAAGCAATTCCGGCAAGGACAAACGTTTGCTGTCTCGGGCGTGCTGCTCTACCACTCTTGCCAATCGCTGTGGATTCAGCAACATGCTGATGGTGTGATTTGCTGAGCTTTCGGCGGCGGCCAACGGATCGAAAGTATTGCCGGTGTACACTTTGAACAACTCGCGGTCGCGGCTATACGAAGGTGGCTGCGGCGGGATCAGTTTCAAAATGCTTTCCGGCAGAGCCAGGAAGCTTGGCTGCAGCGTTTCCATCAAAGCATTGAGCGCATCGCGTTGCATCTGGTCGCTGATCATTTCTACCAGCTTGGGATTTGCGCCGCGCACACCATAATCGAAGGTATAACCCCCAATCACTTTGGAAGCGCCTTCTACCTGATAGCGATGCGACAAATACAGCGGCACCAGCACATTCTCCAGCGTCGCCATCGGCGCACCGATCGGGATGTTTTTTTCGCTGAACTTGCTCAGTGCCATCTTGCGAACATCCAACAAGCGGCACAGCTCCGAAGCCGGGTCTTTGCCATTATCCCACAAGTGGGTGTAAGGATTCGCCGAAGATTGCGGCCGTCCGTCCTGATCGGTCAGGTACAGCAGGTTCATTTTGTTGTACGTTTCGTCCAGCATATCCAGCAGCGCTTTTTTCTCGTCGGTTCCTTTCGGAAAATCCTGATAACCATACAAAATAGAACGCTTGTCAAATTCGCCGATGCCCACTGCGTAAGCCTTTGAGAAATCGGCATTGCCATTGGCATCAAAAGTGACGTAGGGATGTGGATAATCCATCACTGAAGCACGGTCGTTGACGCTTGCCGCAAAATTGTGCTGCAATCCCAGGGTGTGCCCCACTTCGTGTGCCGACAACTGCCGCAAACGCGCCAATGCCATCTGCTCCATCCTTGGATCGGGTGTTTCACCTTTGGCGTAAGCGTCAATCAAACCCTGAGCGATGAGGAAATCCTGACGTACCCGCAGTGACCCCAGCAAAACGTGCCCTTTGATGATCTCGCCCGTGCGCGGATCGGTCACGGTGCTGCCGTAGCTCCAGCCGCGCGTAGAGCGATGCACCCAGTTGATCATGTTGTAACGCACGTCCATTGGGTCAGCGCCTTCCGGCAATACCTTTACCTGGAAGGCATCTTTGTAGCCTGCCGCTTCGTAAGCCTGATTCCACCAGGAAGCGCCTTCGATCAACGCTGAGCGGATGGGTTCCGGCGTGCCGCGATCAACATAGTAAATAATCGGCTCCACCGCTTCACTGACTTTCGCGTTTGGATTTTTCTTTTTCAAACGGTGGCGACTGATAAAGCGTTTTACCAGAGGCTGGTCAATCGGCGTGGCGTAATCCGCATAGCTAATGCCGAAGTATCCCGCGCGCGGATCGAACATGCGCGGCTGATAGTCGCCGTCGGGCAATTCTACAAACGAATGGTGCATTTGCAAAGTGATCGCATCCGCCGAAGGCGTCACCGAACGTACCAGTCCGCCCCGAGGCTCGCCGGTAAAAGTGATCATCGCTTCAAACTCCGAATTCTTTGGGAAATTTTTGGTACGATCCAACGAAATCGCCGAGCGCGACTCATCGAGCCGGTAAGTACCTTGATTATTCATCGTCAAACGCTGCATCACGCCGTGCGCATCGCGCAGCAGAAAAGGCGTCAGGTCAATCAGTACTTTGCCGTTTTCTTCGGCTTCCACTTTGAAGCCCCAGATGACCGATTTGGCGAAAGCCTGTTCTACCGACTTACGCTCGTCAGCATTGTTGCTGATGGCGCGGTAATCATAATTTGGCTGCAAGAGCATCACTTTCGGACCATTGCGCATGAACTTGACGATCCGTTCGCCGCCCAATTGATTGCGATCCAGCCCGATATCATTCGAGCCGAGCCCCTCGGTCAGCGAGTTCACATATAAAAATTCCGTATTCCACTTATCCACTTCCAGCCAGATTTTGCCGGACTTTTCATCCCAGTAAAATTTGAAATAACCGTCGAAAGTCTGCATACCTGCGGTCTTATCGGCGATTGTTTTCGTATCCGTTTGCGTTTGCCCCTGCGCCCCCACGGGGAGCATGGTAAAAGGCAAGCATAATAACAGCAGTAGCTTTAGGTGTCGCATGTTGTGATTCAATTTTTTAGTTGGACAAGATAGGGAATTTTATTTTTCCAACACCCAGAGAAGGATGTGAAGGAACTGGCATTTTCTACTGATTGTTACTATATTTGTTTACAAAAAGTAAAGGGATGAGTGAATTGATATTAAAATTTAATCGTTTAAGTGCCTTTCACCAACAGGAGGTGATGGATTTCCTGGATTTTCTGCTTTCCAAACAACAATCTACCGAGTTGCCGGAAAAAGCAGATGAAGCAAGTGAAAAAAGACAACAAGCCGCCGCTTTGCTGCTGGAGGATTACTTGCAGGATGAAGAGTTAGTTGCTTTCACCACCCTCGATACGGATGATTTTTATGAAGCGAAGTGAAATCTGGTTTGTGAATCTTGACCCCAGTCTAGGCGCTGAAATCCGTAAAACAAGACCCGCCATTATTGTGAATGATGATACGTTAGGCATCCTACCGCTAAAAGTAATTGTACCCATCACCGATTGGAAAGACCGCTACGAAGTCGCCGATTGGATGGTCAAGCTCGAACCTGATTCTAATAATAACCTTTCCAAACCCTCCGCCGCCGATTGTTTTCAGGTTCGCTCCATTGCTCAGGTAAGAATGATAAAAAAAACTGGGTATTGTAAATACCACGAAAATGAAGGAAATTGAAATAGCTTTGGCAAAAGTGTTGCAATTGTAGAAAGCATTATATCTAAGTCTCCTGCGGAAGGGACGGAAATTGGTTACCGCAATGTATCAGGATTAAGCCATTGTAAACCAACAAAAAAACAGCAGATTTTTCCATAAGATATATTATCACACAACCCTTTACATGCTTAGATGCTAATACAAGGAATTAGTCTTCTTGCTGGGAATGGGAATAGACGCACTTGAGTTAGCAAAA
>CAZQTF010000085.1:0-14870 GCA_964596135.1 uncultured Saprospiraceae bacterium
TTATAATTTTTATCCTTGCTATTATCTACCGTCTAGTGTCTAAAAGCCTTATGACAGCTAATTTCCGAAATCCCTTTCCCGGATTCGCTGATATTATACAGGGGAAAGGGTTGATTTTTGTCACTGAAAGAATAAAGCGCCCGAAAAGCTTGTGTGTCTGTGGAAGCTTGTAATAAAGAAAACCTTATCAAAAGGCGAGATTTATAGGCTTTTCAAATGTGCTTTGTTTTGCGCCAGGCGTGTACAAGCATCGTAACGCGGTCGTAATTGAGCATTCCTTCGTCTATACCCTGGCTGCGTAGGTAAGCATCATAGGCGACATAGCGCAGGTACGGCATAATGTCGGGGTACTGGATGAGGTTTTCGTAAATAACCCGCAGATCAGACTGGATACCAACGGGCAGGCTATTGCGCAACGCGCGAAAACCCTCGCGGTCATAACGGGCATAATCGGCAGCAAGGCTGCGCCAATAGTCGAGGTGCCCGGCGTAAGCAATGGCAGGATGTTCTGAAGCGATACATGCCAGATAAGCCCAAAAATTGCAATCGCCCTCATCGCCAAAGCCATAGCCATGCGCCATTTCATGTGCCATCACATACGGGATTTGGAGGGCGTGCAGCCCCGCGTCAATGTGCCCTTCGCCCGTCCAAGGAAAATAAAGCCCCGCCGAACTAAAGCGCAGAAATATACCCTTCGGGTAAAGCAATCGCCCCCGCACTTTGCCCACGGTTGGGAAATTATATTGTTTTAATCTGGTTATCAGTGCACTGCGAATTTCCTTTTCGAGATCGAGTGGCAACAAATCTGCTGTGAATGCAGAATCGGTAATACCGGGAATTTGCTGGCGCAAATCTATCAATACCTGTGTTTCTATACGTAGTTCCTCTTTCAGTTCCTCTAAAGTAAGCGGTTTAGGCTCTAAGCCCAACTGCATTTCTACCGGCACTCTTCCATAGTTGAATCCCCACAAAAATAAAAATAGAAAAACCGTGCCGCCTAAAAACGACAATACTGACAACAGCGCCCGCGTGGCTTTCACTTTCCATGAAAAATTTGCCCGATACCATCGCCAGAAATTTTTACCCATGTGCCAAAACAAGACCGGCAAAAACAAATACAGCAAGGCAAAAGGAAACCACGCTAACAAATAATCAATCCCCCAGCGCACTCCCAAAAAAAGACCCCGGCTATAAAATTTTTCAATCGCCTCTGGGCTGAGCGCCAACCTGAGTATCAGAGCTGCTAACCCTAAAATAATCCAAAGTATTTTTTTCCGTTGCATGTTACTTTTTGTTGCCCGTTGCGTATCAATATTCACGGAACAATCACGTTCAGAACATAGTTGAACGAATAAAACTTTTGCACAAGTTTCGTGTTTAACCAAAGGTTGAAGCACTTTCGCTAAAAAATGTCCTGCACAAGACAGGTAAGAGCAGCGAAGTTATTACTTTTGCAACTCTTTGCGCCATGAAGTTGTTTCGAGGATAAAATAAACAAATTTTAAAACTGATAAAACGATTGAACAATGGCATTTGAACTCACAGATGCGAACTTTCAAGAGCAAGTAATCGAAAGAGATGGCTTGACTGTAATTGACTTTTGGGCAGAATGGTGCGGTCCCTGCCGTATGATCAGCCCGATCGTTGAAGAACTCTCCAAAGAATACGCGGGGAAAATCCTGGTAGGAAAAGTGGATGTAGATACGAATCCGGAAATTTCCATGAAATATGGCATTCGCAGTATCCCCACAATCCTGTTTCTCAAAAACGGCGAAGTGGTAGATAAGCATATCGGCGCTACCTCCAAGCAGGTGCTGGCGAACAAAATTGAAGCACATCTATAATCAGACGTTAGATTTTTGTTAAAATCATTTAATGCCTGTTTTTTTGATAAAAAAGTGTTAGTTTTTGCCCTTATTCCGAAAATTGAGTCGAAATAAGGGCTTTCCTTTTTAGAAATGCCTGAATATTAAAGCTTGAACCTTCCAGACCATGAAATACTTACTCGACAGTACCGAAGTGAAAGATTTTGGAAATCTAGAATTGCTGGCGCGCCAGGTGGTGGAAGGATTTATCATTGGTTTGCACAAAAGCCCTTTTCATGGGTTCTCGGTAGAATTCGCCGAACACCGCTTATACAACCAGGGCGAATCCACCCGCAACCTTGACTGGAAAGTGTATGCTCGTACCGATAAGCTGTTTGTCAAACGCTTTGAAGAAGAAACCAACTTGCGTTGCCAAATCGTCATTGACGCTTCGTCTTCGATGTATTTCCCGGAAGCAGATCCTAAAAAAGGTACCTACGTCAACAAAATCCGTTTTTCAGCCTTGGCGGCAGCCGCGCTGATGAATTTGTTGCAACGACAACGCGATGCCTTTGGATTAAGCATTTTTGATCAGGAGGTGAACATTCACACGCGCACCAAAACCAATACTTCGCACTATCGCCTGATGCTGACGTATCTCGATCAACTCATCAATAACCCCGAGCGCAACCGCACAACGTCGGCGGCGCAAGCGCTGCACCAGATTGCAGATAGCATTCATAAGCGCTCAATGGTGATCATTTTCAGCGATATGTTTGAACAAACCGAAGATGCCGAGCACCTGTTTTCCGCGCTCCAGCATTTGAAGCATAACAAACACGAGGTTGTGCTCTTCCACGTCGTGGATAAGTCGAAAGAACTGGATTTTGAATTTGAAAACCGCCCCTATTTGTTTGTGGATATGGAAACTGGCGAGCGCCTCCGTTTACAGCCCAATCAGGTGAAGGAGCATTATCTGACTCAGATGCATAAATTTGTAGAAGAGCTGAAATTCAAGTGCCTGCAATATCAGATTGATTTTGTGGAAGCTGATATCAATAAAGGCTTTCGACCGATACTGCAATCGTATTTAGTAAAACGAAGCAAAAAGCGAGTTTAATTGCAATCTTATGATGTTTTTTAAATAACTCATTGTATGATTAAACTCTCCGAAATTTCCTGCGATGCGCCGGCGCACATAAATAAGGACGACGTCCGGGAAAAAACGAAAGAATTGACCGACCGCCTCGGCGAATTGCAAAAACTATTATACGCTGAAAAAAAGCACAGCATACTGGTAGTGCTGCAAGGTATGGATGCCAGCGGAAAAGACAGCGCTATTTTTAATGTATTTCATGAATGTAATCCGGTGGGTATGAACGTAGTATCATTCAAGAAGCCGACCGAAGAAGAATTTGCCCACGATTTTCTCTGGCGTATTCACAAACACACGCCCGCGAAAGGGATGATCCAGATTTTTGTGCGTTCGCATTATGAAGATGTGCTCATTCAGCGCGTGCACCAGTGGATTGACGAAGATCGAGTAAATAAACGCATTCAAGCGATTAATGCTTTTGAAGAGTTATTACAATTCGATAATAATACGCATGTTTTTAAATTCTATCTTCATATTTCCAAAGAACAACAGGAAAAAGAATTGAATGAACGTATGACCGAACCGGAAAAATTTTGGAAACACAATATCAACGACTGGCGGGAACGCGACTACTGGGACGAATACATGCGCTGTTACGAAGATGTGATCAACCGCTCTTCCATACCCTGGACGATCGTGCCGGTAGACCAGCGTTGGTACCGGGATTACGTGATCGCCCAAACCCTGGTGGAAGCCCTGGAAAAACTGAATCTGCAGTATCCACCGCTGACAAACAGATAAAAATGTACCTTTTCAAATCATGGACAAAGTAAGAGTGGACAAATGGCTGTGGAGCGTCCGGATTTTCAAAAGTAGGACTATTGCCACCGATGCCTGCAAAGGCGGTAGAGTGAAGGTGAATGGTGAATCGGTCAAACCTTCTTTCCTGTTGCAACGGGGCGATGTGATTGCCATTCGCAAAAGCGGCTTTGACTTTCAGTTCAAAGTCGTGGAACTGATTCAAAAACGTGTGGGCGCACCGATCGCAGTGACCTGCTACGAAGACATTACGCCACAGGAGGAAAAGAACAAGTACCAGCAGTGGTTTGTCACTGGCAAGGCTGCCCCCGAACGCCGCGAAAAGGGAACCGGTCGCCCCACGAAAAAGGAGCGCCGGGAAATTGATGAATTCAAAGATAGCTGGTTTGATTTCGACGATTGGGACGACTAACGCCCTTATTTCCTGAATCGGTCAGCAACCACCAGGTCTTTCGTGCCGTGCACATAGCTGTAGAATCCTTCGCCAGATTTAACCCCGCGCTTGCCGGCCGTCACCATATTCACCAGTAGCGGACAGGGCGCGTATTTAGGGTTGCCAAAGCCTTCGTGCAACACATTTAGAATAGACAAACATACATCCAGCCCAATAAAATCTGCCAATTGCAGTGGTCCCATCGGATGCGCCATCCCCAACTTCATGACCGTGTCAATTTCTTCCACGCCGGCTACCCCTTCGTACAGGGAGTAAATCGCTTCATTGATCATCGGCATCAGGATACGGTTGGAGATAAACCCCGGATAATCATTCACTTCTACCGGAATTTTGCCTAATTGCTTCGACAATTCAAAAATGGCTTGCGTCACCTCACTGGTCGTAGAATAGCCCCGGATCACCTCCACCAATTTCATCACCGGCACCGGATTCATAAAATGCATACCGATAACTTTTTCCGGGCGTTGCGTAGCAGCGGCAATTTTGGTAATGGAAATGGAAGACGTATTGCTGGCTAAAATAGCGTGCACCGGCGCGTGCTGATCTATTTGCCGAAAAATATCAAGTTTTAGATTGACATTTTCGGTAGCGGCTTCTACTACCAGATCGGCGTTGCTTACTCCCTCTCCTATTACCGTGCATATTCTGATGTTGGCTAAAGCCGCTTCTTTCTGCCCTTCGGTGATGGCCTCCTTTTTAATCATTCGATCGAGATTGCCGCTGATCGTTTGAAGCGCTTTGTTCAAGGCTTCTGTAGAGACATCCACCAAGGACACCGGAAAACCATGCATTGCAAAAACATGTGCAATGCCGTTGCCCATAGTACCGGCGCCAATTACGCTGATATGTTTCATTTTCTTTAGGTTTTATTTGATTGATTGCGGAGCGAAGTTAAAGAAATTGATTTTTTTTTATTTGGAATTATTTTTAAAATATAAAGAAAATTTTGCCTGAGTAAAATTCTACTATAAAAAAGTTTGCATATGTCTGCATCGCGATGAAGCGGCTGGTTTGTTTTTCAAAAGCTGACGGGAATGTCGAATTTGCGAGACATTCAATAAAATTTGAAACAAATGAAATTTGTATCTTCTTTATTCATGCTGGTGATCAGCACCTCCGCGCTCCTGGCACAATTGCCAGAAAAACCGGAAGATGTATCTCCCTTGCTTGTCGGTGAGACTATTCCCGACGAGCAGGTAGCCACGCTCGATGGCAAGAGTGTAATGTTCCATAAATTGATCAAAGCAAAGCCAACCGTGCTCGTGTTTTATCGCGGTGGCTGGTGCCCGTATTGCAACTTGCATTTAGCGGAACTCGGCGAGGCGGAGGAAGAAATTCTTCAGCTTGGTTATCAGATCATTGCGGTCAGTCCCGATGATGCTGCGCATTTGCAGGCTACCGGTGAGAAAAATAAAGTCAAATATCAGTTGGTTTCCGATGTCAAGGGAAATCTTGCCAGCGCTACGGGTATTGCTTTCCAAGCGCCGGAACGCTCGAAACAGCGGTTGTCTGAATATTCCGATGGACAAAATCCGGGGTATCTGCCGGTGCCATCTTTGTTTGTATTGAATACCCAAGGTGAGATTTTATTCGAATATATCAATCCGAATTACAAAGTACGTATCCCTGCTGATTTGCTGCTGGCGGTACTCAAAACACTGGAAACCAAGTAGTAAGCTCGAGGCGTGTCGGTTTTTGAGAATCTGGCACGCCTTACTCCTCTTCACCCTTAAAATCGGTCTGTGCCAGATAGATCATTATGATTCCCACAATGATCATCACCAGGCGGGTCACGAAACCAAACAGCCTGCCCGGGGCATCAATCCAGGTGAGAAAAGACAATTGTAATCCCACCAAACTCAAAATCAGCGCCATAAATCCAATACCGGCAAGCAAAAAGCCAACTAAAGTGAATAATCCTCTGTTCTTTATCATAAAGCTTACGCTTTTTCTGAAAAGTGAACGCCATTAGGCAGTAAAAGTTTGACTGCGGACAAATTTATCCTGAAAAGCGTTGAAAAGTGTACTATTTTTGAAAAAAATAACGCGATGCTGTCAACAGCATGTGCAACTCAAATCGTTTAACACAACATAAAACCCACAACCCGAATGGTGAAACTAATCGAGTGCCCCCGTGATGCGATGCAGGGGCTGAAGGATTTTATACCGACCGAGACGAAAGCCGCCTATATCAACCAGTTGCTCAAAGTTGGATTTGATACCATTGATTTTGGCAGTTTTGTGTCGCCCAAGGCAATCCCTCAGATGCGTGACACAGCGGAGGTATTGAAAATGCTGGATTTGAGCCAAACAAAATCCCAACTACTGGCGATCGTTGCCAACCGACGCGGTGCAGAAGATGCCACCCATTTTGACGAAATTACTTATTTGGGGTATCCGTTTTCTATTTCTGAAACGTTTCAATTGCGCAATACCAACGCCACAATCGAAGAATCACTCGAACGGGTGGAAGAAATCCAGAGCATTTGTGAAAAGACCGGCAAAACGCTGGTGATCTATATTTCCATGGGCTTCGGCAATCCCTACGGCGACCCCTGGAATGTAGAAACTGTTCAAAAATGGGTGGACCGCCTGGGGCAAATGGGCATTCGCATTTTTCAACTATCCGACACGATCGGCGTAGCCAGCCCGGAAAGTATCCGCTACTTGTTTAGCGAGTTGATTCCGGCTTACCCACAATTAGAAATTGGTGCACATTTTCACACGACGCCCCATACCTGGCAAGAAAAAGTAGCTGCCGCCTACAAAAATGGCTGTCGTCGCTTCGATGGCGCCATCAGAGGCTTTGGCGGCTGCCCAATGGCGAAGGACGACCTTACAGGCAATATGCCTACCGAAAATATGGTCTATTACTTCACGAATTTGCAGGAAAAGATTTGTCTCGATCTCGAGGCATTCAACACGGCCGTGCAAATGGCAGCGGAAGTGTTTCCATTGCACGAATAGTTTTTTTATTTATCTTCAAAATTTTCATTGGAATTAAATAAACATTCCAGTGAAAATTTGTTTTTTTGTATAAAACAAAGAAGAATCTCTCTAATTTAATTAGAATCACTTCAAGCTATGGCAAAAACAATGCAATGGTTTCTGGACAAATACGGTGAAAGCCACCAGAATGCAACCAATAAACTGATCCACTGGGCATGTGTGCCCAGCATCATGTTCAGCCTGCTGGGGCTGATGTATGCCATTCCCTTCCCGGTAGAGCGCGGCTTGTTTACCAACTGGGCGGCGGTATTCCTGGGATTGGCGCTACTGTATTATCTGCGGCTTTCCATTCCCATGTTTCTGGGCTTTGTAGTCATCGGCGGATTGATGCTACTGGGCAATAATGCTATTTATCAGGCAATAGGGCAAAGCGCGGGCGCCCTGTCGCTGGTATCGCTCATTATTTTTGCGGTTGCCTGGGTCGGGCAATTCATTGGTCACAAAATTGAAGGTAAAAAACCTTCTTTCTTCGAAGATTTACAGTTTTTATTAATCGGTCCGGCATGGTTGCTGCATTTTATTTATAAAAAGGTAGGCATCAGATACTAAAATTGTAATTTTCAGCGTATTACATGCAAGTCCGGGATTGGTAGAGAAGACCGGCATTGCATCTTTCGGATAAGTTTTGTATTTTACCGCAGCTTTCTACTTCAATATTTCACCCTTTCTCCAGTCAAAGCAATTCCACTGCTTTGTACCCTTCCGCTATTGAAAATCAACTATCGCATTACAATTCACTCAAAATGAAGCGCTTCATTTATTCCTTTTTATTTTTTTGTCTGATGACAGCCACCAGCAAAGCTCAAAAGTGGCAGGTTTTTCTGGAAGTTCCCGGGCAACCCGACTCCATCTCGTCCATTTGTAACGCCTGGGACAACGGCGTTTTGCATTTTCCGCAGCCACTGGCGATGGATTACTGGACCTGGTTTGAATTGTATGACACGGTTTTTGTCAACAACAACTTTGCGCTCGAAGTGCGTATGCGCAACACGCTCGCCGACGGTGGCATTTCCGCGTTCGATCCGGGTATTTATATCAATGGCTGCCCCAATGATGCAGGCATAACCCTTATGGGAGAAGCCAGAGCACAGCGGTTCAATTCCATATACGCCGGCGATGCAAGTACATACGACAAGCCAGAACTGGTACAGGATTTCACTGACTGGGTTGTAATTACGCTGGCGTTTCGGGATAATGTATTATACGCAACACATAATGGAAATTTATTTTACACGCTTCCCTATAATGGAGATATTTCATTTATTCACGATCTGCGTATTCGTTTCAAAGGTTCCGGGCGGCTTGATTACCTTCGTTTGTATAATGAAAATGCACAGGTCATCTGGTCAGAAGATTTCAACGATTGCAATGCCACCGTACCCTTCCCGGATTGGCAGGCGCAGGCGACTTTTAGCGTCAGCGCGGATACGATGATCTGCCGGGGTGAACCTTTGTCTATAACCGCCAATTCGGCTATTCCTGCCACGTTCGATTGGACTGGACCCAATGGCTTCAGCGCCAATCAAGCTGGTTTTCAACTAAGCAACGTCAATGCTGCGGATACGGGCTATTATTTTGTTACGGCAACCTTTGCCGATTGTGTACAATTGCGCGACAGCGTACACATTGGTCTGGTGCCGCAGGAGATACCTTCTGCCGGCTTTCTGGGCAAGGATACCACGCTCTGCTTAGGCAGCACACTTGCACTGGGACGCAGCTATCCGTGCGCTTCCTACCTTTGGCAGGATGGTTCGACCGATTCAGTTTTTGTGGTGCAAAATCCCGGAATATATTCGGTGCAAATTGAAATGGACGGACAAACCTACCGCGATTCGATTCATATTGATTATTATTTGATGCCCATCGTTAATCTTAGAAAAGACACCACGATTTGTCCCGGCGATACGATTATCTTGGATGCCACCGCCCCCAACGCCGTCCGCTATCGCTGGCAGGATGGCTCCGACAATGCTACTTTTACGGTGCAAATGGAAGGCATTTTTGCAGTGACAATAACTGATGTGTGTGGCAACACGGCCTCAGACGCTGTGCTGGTCAATTATTTTCCGGTGCTACGAAGCCTTAATTTGGGCGATGACGTAAGCCTATGCCCCAGTGAAACGCTCACGCTCAACGCTGCCAACGAAGCCGCAGTTTCTTACCGCTGGCAGGACGGCAGTACGCAACCGACCTTCACCGTGCAGGCACCCGGGAGCTATTTCGTGACCGTTGCCGACCATTGTGGAAATGTACTAACGGATAGTATTCAGGTGCAATATTACTCGATAATTACATCCATTCACCTGGGAAATGACACAACCCTTTGCCCTGGGGAAATACTGGAGTTAGATGTTACCAATATGGCCGCAGCAAGCTATCGCTGGCAGGATGGCAGCACAACGCCGATTTATGTCGCGCGCCAATCTGGTATTTATCGCATTAGTGTAACTGATAATTGTGGCAATACGGCTACAGATGAAATAAAAATCAGCTATTTCGATGTCCTAAAATCGGTTCATCTTGGGCAGGACACCAGCCTTTGTCCAGGCACTGTTCTACACCTCGATGTCTCTGACCCGGCAGCCATCTCTTACTTGTGGCAGGATGGAAACGCCAACCCGGAACAACTAATCAGCGAACCGGGCATCTATGCTGTCACTTTGGCAGATAATTGCGGCAATGTATTAAGCGACAGTATACAAATAACTTATTATCAATTAATTACTTCGGTTGATCTGGGAGAAGATTTTATCCTTTGTACAGGAGAAACAGATATATTAGATGTGACCAACGAAGCAGCCGCTTCCTACCTTTGGCAGGATGGTAGCACCAAATCAGTATTTCGGGTGGATCGCCCCGGTATTTTTTCCGTTACAATGAGCGACAATTGCGGCAACAGCGTTAGCGATGAAGTAAGGGTTCGTTTTGAAAGTACCCCGGAAGCCAATATCGGTACCGATACCATCGTTTGTGAAGGAAGTGTTTACCGTCTTTCGGCTACCGCCAATAATGCCCGTTTTTATCGCTGGCAAGATGGCTCGGATGAAGCTTCTTATCCGGTGACGAAACCCGGCATCTACACTGTGACGTTGGGCAACATCTGTGGCTACAATACGTATTCCATCCGTGTAGATTTTAAATACTGCGGTCCCTGTCGCACCAGCGTGCCGAATGCCTTTTCGCCTGATGGCGACAATGTAAACGACCGGCTGGAAGTTTTCTCGGAATGTACGTTTACCAGCTATGATTTTCGGGTGTTTGATCGTTGGGGCGTGCAGGTATTTGCGTCGCAAAATCCAACCGAATTTTGGGACGGCACTTTTCAAGGCACAAACTTAAAAGCAGGCGTATATATCTGGCGTTTGATTTATGAGGCAGACGATGGCAGTTCGAACACACTAACCGGCGATTGCACTTTATTGCGCTGAGCAAAAATTATTATATTTAAAACATAATACATAGCGAAAACACGTTTGAAAAATATTAACTTGCCCCTATTGTTTAGGGGATAAATAGTTTATTTTATTCTTGTTTTAAAGCGCTGAAATAATGCCAGACCAAACACCTCCGCAAAACCGCCCGCCCCAACCGCCTATCGGAAGCAGCCCGTTTGGCAATGGCTGGCGATTGGTTTTTCTTATATTCCTGGCAATTTTACTGGGGCAGTTTATTTTTAGCTGGCTTCAGCCCGCTGCCGAAGAAATCACCTGGACGAGATTCCGGCAGGAAATTCTCACTAATAATGATGCTGAAAAAATTATTATAGTCAACAAAATACAAGCCGAAATATTCATCAAAAAGGAAAAACTCGGAAAAGAATATTATGCCGATATAGATCCAAATAATCCTGGTCCGCATTACATATTTACCATCGGATCGCTGGAGAATTTTGAACAAACCATCGAAGCGGCGCAGCAAAACCTTCCTGCCGAGGACAGACTGGAGATCAGTTATGTACAACGCACCAACTGGTGGAACAACATACTCTCCTGGATGCTGCCGGTCATTATTATCATTGTCATATGGGTATTTTTAATCAATCGGGCGCGTAATATTGGTCCCGGTAATGCGGGCATTTTTGATTTTGGAAAGGTAAAAGACGCCCTCAAACAGGAAAAAACCAATGTCACCTTCAACGACGTTGCCGGCTTGGAAGAAGTAAAGGTGGAGGTACAGGAAATTGTGGACTTTTTGAAAAACCCTCAGAAATACACGCGTTTGGGGGCTAAGATTCCCAAAGGAGTGATCCTGATCGGCCCGCCCGGCACCGGAAAAACGCTGCTCGCCAAGGCCGTTGCAGGAGAAGCCGGTGTACCGTTTTTTTCGATGTCAGGCTCGGAATTCGTAGAAATGTTTGTAGGTGTAGGCGCCAGCCGGGTGCGCGATCTGTTCAGCCGAGCCAAACAAAGTGCGCCAAGCATCATTTTTATTGACGAAATAGACGCCATCGGGCGCTCCCGAAGTAAAGCGATCAGCTTCCAGAGCAACGACGAACGCGAAAACACGCTCAACCAGCTTTTAGCGGAAATGGACGGCTTTGGCACCAATACGGGGGTTATCGTACTGGCAGCGACCAATCGCGGTGAAATCCTCGATCGCGCCCTGCTACGCCCTGGTCGCTTCGATCGGCAGATTTATCTTGAACTGCCTACCCACCTTGAGCGCAAAGCCATCTTTATGGTGCATACAAAACCGCTGAAATTAGGAAAAGACATTGATCTGGAGGTACTTGCTTCCCAGACGCCTGGCTTCTCCGGCGCCGACATTGCAAATATCTGCAACGAAGCTGCACTGATCGCCGCTCGTCAAAATAAAGATGTGATCGGAATGCAGGATTTTTATGATGCCACCGATCGCGTTATTGCCGGTTTAGAAAAGAAAAGTAAAATTATATCCGACGAGGAAAAAAAGATCATCGCCTATCATGAAGCCGGACACGCTACGGTGAGCTGGTATCTGCCGCACGCCGATGCATTACTGAAAGTATCTATCGTACCCAGGGGTAAGTCGCTGGGAGCAGCATGGTATCTACCTCAGGAACAACAACTGTACACCAAAGCCCAACTCATAGACCGCATGTGCGCCGCGCTCGGCGGGCGGGCTGCCGAAAATATCGTCTTTGGAGAAGTTTCTTCCGGGGCGCTCGACGATCTGGAGAAAATCACTAAGCAGGCTTATATGATGGTTTCTTATTATGGATTGGATGAAGAACTCGGCAATATCAGCTTTTACGACAGCACGGGGCAGTACGATCAAATGCTGCACAAACCTTACAGCGAAGACACTGCCAAAAGAATTGACGACCGCGTGCGCGAACTCGTTGAATCCGCTTACGAACGCACCAAAGCACTGCTCATCCAGCACCGCCCGGAGCTCGATGCCCTGGCGCTGAGTTTGCTGGAAAAAGAAGTGATTTTTCAAGAAGACCTCGAAAAAATCTTTGGCGCCCGCCCCAACAAAAAGGCTGCCCCTCAACCCCTGTCGAAGGAGGCTTCCTGACGCCAAACAGATTGCCTCTTCGTCAGCTTTCCGTCGCAGATGATTCCGCCAGTACCATTTCGGCGCGTTTTAATGCTTCACGGATATCAGCGCAAATGTTTTGTTCACCAACCAATTCCACAATGCGGGATTTCTCGAGTTCTTCGTGCACTTCCCTTTGTACCCCGGAAAGAATGATACTGGTCTTGCCATTCGCCGTAAGCCTCTTCAGCACTTCTTTCAAATTGTGCAAGCCAGTCGCATCAATAATTGGTACTTGTCGCATCCGAATAATAAGCACCTGGGGCGGTTTTTTTCCAATAACATTTAAAGATTCCTTAAAATTCTGTGCTGCTCCAAAGAAAAGCGGTCCATTCACCTCATACACCTCCACCCCTTTAGGAACCTCAAACTTATCAATTGCATAAGGGTCGTCTATTTCACTTTCTATCAATTGATTGGTAATTGCTTTTACATTACTAATTTGCGCCATGCGTCGCATAAACAAAAACGCAGCGAGCACCATGCCGATCTCGATTGCAATAGTCAAATCCACCAGCACGGTCAACAGAAAAGTAGCCAGCAATACCAGTATATCCGCCGAGGGACCCTTAAGCACTGCCAGAAAAGCGCGCCATTCGCTCATATTGTAAGCCACTACCACCAAAATGCCTGCCAGACAGGGCAGCGGAATGAGCTTTGCCCATTTACCGATAAAAAGTACAATCACCAGAAGTGTAAGCGCATGCACCATACCTGCTATGGGCGTTCGCCCGCCATTCTTCACATTTGTAGCAGTACGCGCAATGGCGCCGGTAGCCGGAATTCCTCCGAATAAAGAAGAAGCAATGTTAGCAACGCCCTGCGCTACCAATTCCTGATTGGAGCGATGATTGCCCCCCGTCATCCCATCGGCGACCACCGCCGAGAGCAGCGACTCAATCGAGCCCAGCAAAGCAATGGTAAATGCCGGTTCGATCAATTTTTTTACCGTCTCAAAATCAATTGCCGGTATCACTGGCGTCGGTATGCCCGAAGGAATCTCGCCAAAGCGCGTGGCGATGGTTTCGACCGGAAGTTGCCCCCATTGTACCACCAGCGTGGACAACACAATGGCGATCAGCGAGCCGGGCACTTTGGTAGTGATTTTAGAAAAATATAATGTAATAATAACTGTACCAACGGCAATAATCAAAGAATAAGGATTAACGGTTTGCACCTGAGTGAAGTAAACACGCCATTTTTCAATAAATTCTGAGGGCACGGCGTCCATTTCCAAACCCAGAAAATCCTTTACCTGCGAAGAGAAAATAATGAGGGCGATGCCCGATGTAAAGCCAACCGTCAGCGAATGCGGAATAAACTGAATCACTGCCCCAAGGCGCGCCAGCCCCATCAGAATGATCATGACGCCAGCGACCAGGGTGGCAACTGTCAAGCCGGTTACACCGTATTGCTCTACAATGCCATACACGATCACGATGAACGCACCGGTAGGTCCACCAATTTGCACGCGACTGCCGCCCAACAGCGAGATTATAAAACCTGCGATAATAGCTGTAATCAGCCCTTTTTCAGGGGTAACGCCCGAAGCAATGGCAAACGCAATCGCTAAGGGTAACGCCACAATCCCAACGATGATGCCGGCAGTAATATCTCTGAAAACCTGTTGCCGGGAGATGCCCTCCCGCAAAGTGGAAAAGAACTTAGGTGTGAATGTCGTTCCTGTAAATGCTTCTGTACTGAAGAAATTCCACATTCCCATGGTGCCTGTGATTAAAAGCTTTTAACACGTTAAAAATGGCAAATTAAGAACTTTTGGCACGACATGCATCAAAAATGCTGATGAAATATGCTTCAGACTATTGAAGGGATAATCTTCGCTTTTGCCAAAAGCCGCGATGAGTTTGCCTTTTCAAAAAAAAATGCCCGCTGTCGCATGAAGCGTTTGATGGCGGTGGATGCCATGCGCGTACAAGTAATAGCTTGCGCTTCAGTGTAGAGAGGAATAATGGGAATAACCAGACCAAAAATTTACCCGGTCATAATCTTTATAAGGCATTATAGATGATAAAAAAAACGCAAACTACCTGGAAACAAGCATTTTCGTTTTTAGCAACTGGGTACCCGGAGTGGGACTCGAACCCACACGGACATTACTGCCCACAGGATTTTAAGTCCTGCGTGTCTACCATTCCACCACCCGGGC
>CAZQTF010000086.1:0-14866 GCA_964596135.1 uncultured Saprospiraceae bacterium
AATTTGGTGTGTCCGGCGCTGTTTGATCTGGGCGAAGGGGGGCGTGTGGTCATCATTAGCGTGACCGAAGGCGACGATAAGCCGATCAAGTACCCTGATATGTTTTATGGCTCTAAGTTGTGTATTATCAATAAGATAGACTTACTGCCTTACGTACAGTTCGACGTGGAAAAAGCCAAAGCCTATGCCCAGCAGGTGAATCCGAGCTTAAAATTTATAGAAATGTCGGCTACTACTGGCGAGGGGATGGAGCAATGGTATGAATGGCTGCGCAAGTCTCTGAAACATTTTGTGAAATACCAGCATATTCATTAATTTAGCATAAAGTTGACAGCATCAGTCATTAACAATTAACAATCTTTTCATGTGTTTAGCAATTCCTGGAAAAATTACAGCAATCTCAGCACAATTGGACGACACCTTTCGGATAGCTAAAGTTTCCTTTGGCGGTATTGTGAAAGATGTAAATCTCGCGATGCTGCCCGAGGCACAGGTAGGCGATTATGTGCTCGTGCATGTGGGCGTTGCCATCAGCAAAGTGGATGAAGCGGAAGCGCACAAGACCTTCGAGTATTTGAAGCAAATTGGGGAGCTTGAAGATCTGGACGGCAGGTGAGGCTGGTTTCTGGATACTGGTTTCCGGAAAATATAATATGAGTATAATAAATAAATAATGTGCCACATAGGGAAGATGCGGCACATTGTTTTTTGTTATGCAAGTTTAGCGTTTGGTTTTGGAGAAAAACTCCAATAATTCTTCTTTCAGTTCAGTATAGATTCGTTCAAACGTTTCCATCGCTTCGCGTTCTTCGGTTTCATCCGGAAAATAAGCATTCATAGCCTTGGGATTAGCCCTTTCCGCAAGAGCGAGTTCGCGCTCATCCATGCGCACGCGATCCCGGATGGTGTGGATTTCATGTCGTTGAATAGAGAGGCGGTTCAGATAGCTTTCGCAAAGGGCAAGAATTTTGTCGTCATCAGATTTAGCAGCAACTTTTTCTACTTGTTTGCGCAGGAACTCGATTTCATCTTCATAAAATGCCAGCTTGTTGAGCCACGTCATGTTGTCGGTGTGCAGTTCCCGCAATAACTTTTTCGTTTCCATATCGAGTAATATTTAGATGCCAGACGCCTGACATTGTTTAAGAATTGCTTTCAATACGTGCAAAGTATAGACTGGAAACTGGAATAAAAGTGACAATTGTCAGTAAGGCAGGATGATTTTTGTTGCCAATGCGCTAAGTGATTGAAAGACAAAAGCCCTGAGGCAAGAACGAAGACCACAGGGCTTTTTATTTTAAAAAAAGATGCACATTCTATTTATAGGCATCATTTTGTACGGAATTGGGATTCGCGTTCAATTCCACACTTGGAATCGGCAATACCTGCCGGTTGGGTTCGGTCAGAGTTGCCGGCGCGCCCGGAGAGTTGGTGCGCGGGACGCTTGCCAGAACCGATGTTGCTTTGCCGGTGCGCAGCAAATCGTACCAGCGCTGTCCTTCAAAGGCAAATTCTACTTTGCGTTCGTTCAAAATATCATCAATGCTGTTGATAGCAGCAAGTGCTGGTAGATTGGCACGCGCGCGAACGGTATTCAAATCCGCCAAAGGATCGCCTTTACCGGCTAAGAAGTCTGCTTCGGCACGGATGAGGTACATTTCGGCAAGGCGCAATACGTGTATATTGTCAATATTACCAGCCTTCGCGTATTTGGTCGGATAGTAAAACTTGGCGTTGTTGTCAAAAGCATACAATTTTTTGCGCTCGTCTTCATCCGGAATCGAGGTGTAAAATTCGTCATGTGCTGCCAAATCGCCCCGACCGCCAGCAGAAGTCGGAATATACCAGGTACGAATGACGCTTTGATCAGCATTGTCAAATTGAACTTCAAAAATAGACTCTGTCGTATTTTTGCCCGTAAATACGGCTGTATAGTCGTCCAGCAGCTTAAACTTAGAATCATTGATCACTTGCGTTGCAAAGTCAGAAGCCTGGGCATACTTTTTCAGATACAGATACATTCTTGCCAGCATACCTCTGGCAGCAGCTTTGGTAATACGGGCAGGCGCTCCGGTTTCCGGCAGCAGCGGAATTGCAGCTTGCAAATCAGACTCTACCTGCGCCCAGGTTTCTTGCAACGAAGCTCTTGGTAAAGTCGCGGCTTCGCGAGAAGGCGCCAAAGGCAGCGTAACACCCAACGAACCATACACACCAGGAATACCCCCCCACAGCATGGCTGCATCAAAAAACGCAATACCTCTGGCAAAATAAGCTTCACCGAGCGACTGATTTTTAACGGCATCCGTTGCATCAGCTACGCCTGGAGCAGCCTCAATGATATTATTTGCCTGATTGACTACCTGATATATCGCCGTAAAAAGATCTCGGTTTTCATTGTTATCCGGGCTGACGCGATAAGTGTCCATTTCACGATAAAAATCCCAGGTTCCTACGCTTTGCGCAATATCAGTCAGTACATCGCCGGCAATAAACAAACGACCATTGTGATAACCTGTTTGCAAGCGATCATACAAGCCATTGACCGCCGCTTTCAAACCTCCTGCGTTGGTGATAGCAATCTCGTCACTGACGGACGCTTCCGGCTGCACGTCAAATACATCGCAGGAAAAAGCGATGATAGACAGGATGAAAATATATAATAGCTTTTTCATGACAGTTTTTTAAAAGATTAAGGAAAAGGCTAAAACTTCTTCTTGATTGCCAGGTACTTAGAAGGTTACAGTTAAACCACCTGTAAAGATCCTTGGCTGCGGGAAAGTAAAGAATTCAATCCCTTGCGTCAGAATAGTAGCTGCCGTACCGGTCAATTCCGGATCCAAGCCACTGTAATCCGTAATGGTAATAACGTTCTGACCGGTAGCATACAAGCGGAGGCGCTGGATACCAAACTTCTGCGTCAGGTTGCTTGGCAAGGTATAGCCCAGCGTGATGTTTTTCAAGCGGATGTAAGAGCCATCTTCTACAAGACGCGATGGGCGAAGGTCGCCGGCATAGTTTTTAGCCGCCATTCTAGGCACCTCCGTGATGTCGCCTGGTTTTTGCCATCTGTCAAGCTGACTGCGCAGAAAGTTGGTATTGCGCGTACCGCCATGCTCCATGAAAAAGCGAGTCCAGTTCAGTTGCTCATTGCCAAGGCTATATTGCCAAAACATGGCAAAGTCGAATCCCTTATAAGTAATGGTATTGTTGATACCACCAAACAAATCCGGTTGCGCGTTGCCTACGAAGAAACGATCCCGACCAGTGTTGAAGGTTTCCGTTCTGGAATCGCCATTCACTGTTCTCCAAACCGGATCGCCCGTTTGCGGATCTACAAACAATTGCTCATGGAACCAAAACGAGAAGATCGGCTGCCCTTCTTCCAGGCGGAAGGGGCTACGGTTGTAGATTTCAATGGGCGCGAAGAGTTTTCTTACAATGGCTTTATTATGTGCCACATTGAAGCTGATTTCCCAATTGAAGTCCTTGTTCTGGAAAGGTACTGCATTAATTGTAAATTCCCAGCCGGTGTTTTCTACTTCGCCAAAGTTTTGGAACTGGCTGCTGAAACCGGTCGTACGTGGCAGCGGTACTTCCAGCAGGAGGTCGCGGGTGTATTTGTTGTACCAGTCGAAATTCAAAACGATACGCTCATTCAAAATACCAAGGTCTAATCCAATATCAATCTGGGAAGTTTCTTCCCACTTTAGGTTCGGGTTTGCCAATTGCTGCGGGCGAGTACCAGCAGAAGTCGTGTAATTGGCGCCTCCTGTCCACAGACCGAGAGATGCAAAGTTGTCAATACCGCTTTGATTTCCAGTGATACCATAGCTACCACGCAATTTCAATTCATTGATAAAGCCGCCTTGCGGGAAGAAGGATTCCTGCGACAGACGCCACGCCACCCCAACAGATGGGAACGTACCCCAACGATATTCTTCACCAAAACGCGAAGAACCATCGCGACGCACATTCACCGTTACAATATATTTACCGGCGAAGTCATAATTGATACGACCAAACAAGGAGGCAATACCCCATTCCGTTCCTGTGGAGGAAGAAGTTTGAATCGCTGCCGAGGTAATGCGGCGGAAGTCATTGCTGGGGAAACCCTGACCGGAAGCACGTGTAAACTCGTTGCGGGAGGTTTGAACCGATTGTCCCAGCAAGACGGTCAGGTAATGCTCCCCGCCCAGTCCTTTCTGAAACGTAAGAATGTTTTCCCAAATCAGGTTGTCATCCAAAGTTACGGCAGAAACAGCCGAACCACCAACTGCTACGCCGGTATTCAGTTGCGTTGGCGCATAATTATCTTCCTTAATTTCGTTGTAGTCAACGCTACCACTCGTTTTGAAAGTCAAGTAAGGCAGGATTTCCCATTCTGCATATACATTTGCCAAAATGCGGTTAACCGCCATTTGCCGATCATCGTATTGTACAACCGCAAGGGGGTTTTCAAAAATAGAAAATTTGGTAAACGAGCCATCATTCTGAAAAGGCGGGATATTCGGCGGCAGGAAGTAAGCACCGCCCATAGCGCCACTGATATTGTCATCGTTGCCTATGCGCGCACGGTCATTGCGAGAATACAAAACACTTGTACCCAACTTGATTTTGTCAGTAGCGTTAAAGTCCAAATTGATTCGCCCCGTATAACGGGTAAATTTTGTCCCTTTCAAAATACCATCCTGGTCGAAGTAGTTACCACTAATGAAATAACGCACCCGATCACTACCGCCCGACAAAGACAAGTCGGCGTTGTACATGGGCGCATCTTCAAAAATGTAGGAATTCCAGTCGGTATCGTACTTGCCGCTGTTGGCATTCGGATAAAGTGGCGCGGCTCCGTTGTTCTGACGCGATTCGTTGATAAGGGCTTCAAACTCAGCGGCATTTACCAAGAGATCAGAAGGACTCCGCCATAGCGTTTGATTGCCGGCAAAAGCATTAAAAGTAACCCTTGCGTTCTGGCTTTTTTTACCGCGTTTGGTTGTGATCAATACCACGCCGTTCGCAGCGCGCGCGCCATAGATAGCAGTTGCAGAGGCATCCTTCAGTACTTCCACCGATTCGATATCCGCGGGGTTTAAGTCCGCCAGCGGGTTTGTACGCTGACCACCTGTGCCCTGCGATTCCAATGGTGCAGAAACGACCGGAATACCATCAATGACATAAAGAGGATCGCTGCTGGCAGTAATGGAAGTAGTACCCCTTACTCTTACGAACATCCCGCCACCTGGCGTACCCGAATTGGCACTGATTTGCACCCCCGCGGCACGCCCTTGCACCAGTTGATCAACACTGGCGGAAGGCAAATTCTGAATGTCCTCGGCTTTCACCGAACTCACGGCGCTGGTTAGCACGCGTCGTCCTTGTGTACCATAACCGGTCACCACAATCTCATCGAGGAAAGCAATACTGCTCTCCATCACCACATCAATGCGCGTGCGATTGCCAACGGTGATTTCGAGCGTTTTCAAACCGGTGTAAGAAATAACCAGAACGGCATCGTCGCCCGGAACAGCAAGTGTGTACCTGCCATCAATATCGGTGACAGTACCAGTAGAAGTGCCTTTTACAAGAATGGACGCTCCGATCACTGGCTGCCCATCCTCTGCCGAAGTAATCACTCCGGACACCTCTTTTTGTCCTATAGCCAGGACAGCCACCAACAGGAGTGGCAGGATAGATAGAATCCTTTTCATACTAAAATGGGTTTTAAGTGTTATAAAACGATTCGAGCAATTGCCCAATTTAAAAATCTTGAAATTTGGTTTAGAGGAGCATTTTGTTTTAAGAGACAGCTAAAAATACAACGAAAATTATATTTTGATCGCTGCCGGCAAAAGAAATAAAAAATAAAGCAAATTTTTTCTTTTTTTTAGAAAAATCGCAAATCAATTGCTACTTTTTTAAGAAGTCGTCCGTTTTTCTGTCTTTTTTAAAATTTTAAAAACCTGTATTTTTATCTTGAAGTTGAATGATGTGTAACCGAAAGATTTGCTTACCTATAAGGACAATTCTATACCGCATTTTTTTTCATAGATGCGGTTTTTGAGTAAAAAAACAAAATAAAAAACGGAGCAATAAATGATATTCATTGCCCCGTTTTGCGGTGTTCTACAAGAAAAAAATTTTTTACTTTCCGATTTCAAATAATAGCCAGCCATCGGGATCTACCACCGGCTTGTCATTTTTGCCAATTGGTAGCGTAATACCCTCTGGTGGCACCTGAATGTGCTGACGTTTTTTGCCGATCTCTACTTCTACTGGCATGGGGAAGGGCATATCTACGGGCGATTCCCAACGGAGACTGAGCTTGTTGTCTTCTATTTTGGAATATAATTTTGGCAAAGCCGCTTGTCGCAAATACACCTCAAAAAACCAATCCAGTTTCATACGCGATTCGGCTTCACAAATATGCATAAAGTCATTTGTTGTGACAAAACGCACCTGCCGGCCGTCCGTGAGGCGTTCCATCGCAGGGTCGGGATAAGCCATGCGTCGCAGCGCCCGAAAAAAGGCGGCGTCGCCGATGAGATAGCGCAAAGTATGGAGCACCCAAGCGCCTTTATTGTAGATGGGGGCGCGATAAATCTCGCCACCGGTCTTTGATTCGCGTGGCGCAATGGGCAATGTATTGTTAAAGCGGCGCATATTTTGCATGTATTTCTGATAGACTTCCTTGCTCTGCGTTTTTTCTACGTACAGGGGTTGCATGTAAGAGCCGAAACCCTCGTGGATCCACATGTCGCGCCAGTCGAAATTGGTTACCAGATTGCCCCACCATTCGTGCGCCAGTTCATGCTGATGTAGGGCATCGAATCCCCAGTCGCGACCGGTCATGGAGCTATTGCTGAAGTTAGCTCCGTAGGCAATGATGCTTTGGTGCTCCATGCCAAGGTGCGGCGTTTGTGCCACGCCGTATTTGTCGGCTCTGAATGGATATGGTCCAAGCAATTCTTCAAAAAAGCGCAAGTGATCGAAAATCTGCGGGAAGAATTTTTGTCCGTTTTCATAATCTTCCGGCAGCACATAGAATACAACGGGATACTGCTCGCCCGTGACGCAGTCCATGATTCCTTCGATCGTCCGATAGGGAGCGATGTTGAGCGCAACATTATATACGCTGATCGGATTGGACACAAACCAGTGATAAGTACTGGTACCATCGTTGTTGGATTCGGCTTTGATGAGCCGACCATTGGAAGCAACCACGAGCGGATCGGGTACGCGGATGTGCAATGCCATTGAATCTGGCTTATCCGATACATGATCTTTGCAGGGCCACCAAATATCGGCGCCCTCGCCCTGGCAGGAGGTCGCAATCCAATGGGCACCGCTCTTGGTTTTTGCCCAACTGAAGCCCCCATCCCACGGCGCGTAGGGCGCGGGACGGGGTGCACCGCTGTAAGCGATTTCAACCGTCACGCGCGTGCCGGATTGTTGCGTATTGCCGAGATCAATCCACAATTTGCCGCCCTGCCGTTGGTAGGGGCGGAGTTCTCGCTTTTTGCCATTGTCAATACTCCAGATGCCATTGATTATCAGCAAAGTATCCAGATCGAGCACCAGCGAATACATCGGTTGCACGACTTGTACTTCGGCACGGAGAATGCCTTCGATCGTTCGCTGGTCGGGGAATACCTGCAAGGTCAAATCATAGAATTTTACATCATAAGCCGCCTGTTCGGGCATGAGCAGACCGCCGGTATCATAAATATCAATCTGGGCAGATGCAACGCCCGTACACACTAAGGTGCAAAGCAGAGTGAGAAGGTAATTGATACGCAACATAAGTTTGAATATTTTCTTGAATTTTGCAAATACAAAAGGGAAAATACACTTTTTGATGAATGTAAAAGCTATATCCTAAAAATATCTTACCGTATGGCTGCATTTGTTTGGCTCCAGATTAATGACCCGAAATCCGGGGCGGTGGTGATCTACCTGAAATGCTTCCGAAAACTGATCGATTTGATAAAAAGTAGAAGGCGTAATGTGCACCGTGACGTTGTGCTGGTGAATTGTTTTTTCCACGTGGTAGTGACCGCAGAAAACGGTGAGTGGATGTGGATGGGCAAAGAAAATCGCCTGAACGTCAGCCATATTGTGCAACGGATAATTTTGGTCCATATAAGGCACGCCGCTCTGCAAAGGCGGATGATGCATAAAGACAATTACTTCGCAATCAATTTGTTGAAGCTGATCGTTCAGCCATTCCTGTTGTTGCCATGACATACGACCGGTGGTGGTATCGAGAAAGATAATCGGAAAACCTTCCGCATTCTGAGCAAAAAATATTTCATCCCGACGGAGGTATTGCGTTTTTCCGAAAATATCGGCCAACAGTGCCGGATCATCATGATTGCCCGAAATCAGTTCATAGGGGATTTCCAACTCGTCCATTTGCTGTTTGACCCAGCGATATACATTTTGATTGCCATGCCGAAAGCAAAGATCCCCGGTGAGTACAATCTGATCGGGGTATAAAGCGCGTGCGGCTTCCAACGCATTCAGAAAATTGGCGCGTACGTCTATGCCAAGGGTGTCTTCGCCCGCTTCGCCCAGATGCGGATCGGTGATTTGTATCATTCTCATAGTTGTATTTTTTATCGGTTAAATGGAGTTAATGGATGAATCGGGGTAATTGAATTGAACAAGATTTGTGTAGTTTCATAATAAAATAATATTTTTTAAGGGGGAAAATTAGAAAATTTGAGCAGGAATGTCAAACAACGCATAATAAAGCGGACACATTTTTTGAAATTATCAAAATAAATATTTGTGCAATACATTACAAATATCAAAAATAAATCAAAACATCAACTTAATTAATTATAAATAACTTATAATAGCAGCAATCAACCATTCACCATAGGGCCTTGCTTATTTTATATCTCCCTGGCAGCAGATATGGAAAAATGCCCCAAAAAACTCGTACGACAGGCGTCCTCCGGTCGAACCGCAGCGAACACCCTTTTACCGTATAGCTTACGGTAGCAACAGCTTTTCGGGGCAGACAGGACATTAGCGCAGTTGCAGGGTGTCAAATTCTTCCAGCGTATCAGGATTAACAACCCGCAGGCGAATGCTTTTCTTTTTGATATCCAGCAAAACCAATGCGTTTTGAGTGGTGAAGCCGGTCACGTAAGGTGTCCAGGGGGTTTGCTCCTGAGCATAGTATGGCGCGCCAGCAGCGCCGTTGTTGATTTGCCAGATGGTACGGCTGCGCTGGAGTTTGGGCTTATGCCAGTTTTCAGGATAAATGTTGGTTTCGGGTTTTAGCTCCAGTTTATTATAGTTGTGTTCATCGCCGGTAAAAATGGCAACGGTTTTTCGACTGCGGTTGATGAGAATGTCGAGCAATTGATCGCGCCGCTCGATGATGCCTTGCTCCACTGGCTTTCCGGCAATATTGGGTCGGTATTCATTGTCGCCGCCATACCACATGTCGTCCCCTACGTGCCCGCCGTTGGGAAAAAATGGCGTATGCAGCGTCAGAAAAATATGGTCAATGTTTTTATCCCGTTCCAGTTTGGCGATGGTTTGCGAGAGCCAGTCCATTTGCTGATCCATTACATAGCCGTGCAGATTGCCGCCGGGGTGACTGGAAGCAGCAATAGAAGGCGCGTACCAATAATCGGAATTTAATACAATCATAGCAATATTATCATACGTATAATAAAATACATTTTCTGCATAAGACGGAAAATCTGTGGCGTTCGGATTCGGATCGTATTTGCTGCCGTCTTCGCTCGTTGGACCATTCAGCGGATTGACAAAGTGATCGGCAAAAACTTTTTCAGCGGATTCGGTGTCAAATGGGAAACGATCAATGCGATGTATCATGTTTTCCACGGTATCGCGGAAGACATGCATAAAAGCCTCGTGATTGCCCATCGTTGCTACGATTGGAAAATGATGCGCCCAGGGTTGCACCGATCGTTTCCAGTTGGCATATTGCAAATCCATTTGCCCTCGGTTGGTCAGATAGCCGTTGATGAGGTCACCACTGAATTGCATAAATGCGACCTGTTGCTGAAAGGCTAATGCCGCCATTTTTTTCATGATGTAAGCATTGGCGCCGTACAAATTGCGCTCGCCACCGCCTGTGCCGGCACGGGAGTCACTGGCATACGCGAAGGTAAATGCTTTGCGCGAGCCGGGTTGGGGCGCAGTTTTGAAGGTGTAGCTTTGCGTCATTGCGCCGTATTGGATGGAATAATCATAAGTAGTGGCTGGTTTCAATCCTGCAATTTTTATTTCATGCCGAGTAGTAGCCTGGTC
The DNA here is from genome assembly GCA_964596135.1 of uncultured Saprospiraceae bacterium. Taxonomy (GTDB): domain Bacteria; phylum Bacteroidota; class Bacteroidia; order Chitinophagales; family Saprospiraceae; genus JADJNW01. The sequence continues at coordinate 10,291 of CAZQTF010000086.1, forward strand.
ATCGGCAAAAGTACGACCGCCGGTTTTGATTGTCGCTTGCACGGGTAAATTGGTTGTAAAAGAAATAACCGCCCCATCTGGCGTCAGCATATTGATAAATGGTCCTTCAATGATTGTGGGGATGACTTCAAACGGTCCTGTACCCTTAAATGACACGATACCATCGTATAATTGGTCGCCGCGCTCATTCAGCACTCGATAGCCCAGCGTACCATAACCGGCTTTACCCCAACCAATCATATCATAACGTCCGGAGAGATTTTGTTTGATATTAATAATCGCCTTTCCATTGACAATAGAGAGTGCTCTGCCTAAAAATACCGGTTGCGGATGCTTCATATCTGCATAAGGAATAAAGCCATAATACATCGTGCCCCTCAGTGCTGGCAGTTGAAAATCAAAAGCAATGCCTTCGGCTGTGCCCTGTGTATTGCCAAGCATTTGTTGAAGCGTGTAAGGCGCAGGAATTTCCGTGGCAGGAATAATGCGACCGTTTTTTTCCATGACCAATTTTCCAGAGTCATCATAACGGAGATTGGCGTGGATGGAAGGCACTGCCGGTTTTTGGGCAAAAATAAAGGCTATTGCAAATGCACAAAGCCATAGCATCAGAAAATATTTTTTAAAATTCATAGTAACATTAATTTTATTATCAATTTTTGTTTTAAATTTAAATAAAACATTGTTCCATTTACAAAAACCGATCCACACATCCATCTATTAGCATGTCAGTGTATCAACTTATGTTGTATATTATTGCTTATCGCTTAATTCGTAAACGGCAAAAAGATTATTTCCCCAGCCACGCATCTCGGCGGTAACCTTTGGCACATTGCCGCTCCAGTCAATACGCAGAACGCCAAAGCTTTTATCGTTGACTTTTGTACCCACGCGGTACTGATTGGGTTCACTGTTGGCATTGGCGCCAGTGTAAGCGTGCGTCAGTCCACTGGACGTAAAATCGTACAACGGGTAGCCCAGCCCCGGCAGTTCTATTTTGGAAACCTCCGAAGTATGACGGTCGCCGCTAAGTAGAATGGCTTTGGCGGGTTTGGTTTTGGCGATCAGATTGAAGAGTCGTTGCCGCGCTGCGGGAAAGTTTGCCCATTTTTCGTAAGGATGCTCCGCTGAAATGATCTGTACGCCGGAACCAATGAGGTGAATTTGCGCATTGCTGTTGGTGAGTTCCTGCTCAAGCCACGCCCATTGCGCTTCGCCGAGCATGTCGCCGAGAGGATTGGGCAGATAACGTCGGGTGTCATCGCCTTCGCCTTTTTGAAGTTCATCGCGGAAGTAGCGTGTATCCAGCAAAATGATTTTGATGCGCTTGCCCGCCGGGCCAAAGGTATAGCTTTGGTAAGCTCCTTCACGCGTTCGCACGGGCGCATCTGCCGGCACGTCGAGGAAATCGAGCATCAGCGCTTTGGATTCTACCTTTTTGGGGTAATTTTTATCGCCATCGTTCACGCCATAGTCGTGATCATCCCAGATGCCAATAACAGGCGTCGTGGCGCGGAGTTGCTGGTAGAGCGGATTGGATTTTTGGTGGGCATATTTGGCAGCCAGCACGCTCATGTCTTCCGAATCACCGTAGATATTGTCGCCGAGCCAAATCCAAAGATCAGGCTGGTTGGCAATGACATCCTGCCAGAAATCCTGCGGCAAATCCTGCCGGTCGCAAGAGCCGAGTGCAATGGTAGTGAGCGGTTTTTGAATATTGGAAAATTGACGTTCAGAAGCGGGCTGCGTAGTTTTTGCATTACAACCGGCGAGCACAACGACCATCGTGGCAATGAGGATACGAGTCATATTTTTTCTGCCAAAATAACAAAGTCATCATTAATTCCAGGTTAACTTTCCTGATCTTCCCAAAATATTCTCTTACTTTGTAGCAGCCTAAAATTTGTATGGTATGACCAAAATTCTCCTGGGCATAGGTATCGTTTTGAGCCTGTTTGCCTGCAAAACCAATCGCATAAAAGATTTGAACCGTCCCACCGAAGCGGAATTAGCTGTTCGCTGGGAATTGGTCACCAACAACATTGGCGGAGAAAATCGCTACAGCACTCGCTTTACCATCATCAACCAAAGCCAGGATACGCTGCCGGCCAGCGGCTGGACGATTTATTTTAACCAGCTCAGCGGCACGGTAATCCCCGAAAGTTTGTCGCCGGGGATAATCATAGAGCGCATCAGCGGAGAGTTTTATCGCTTGCAGCCCAGTTCAGTGTTCATGCCGGTGCCTCCAGGCGACAGCGTAGTGCTCAGCGCCGATTTCCAAGGCTGGCTCATCAAGGAAAACGAAGCGCCGCAAGGGCTATATATTGTATTTACCAATCCTGACGGAACCGAGCAAACGCCGGAAGTTTTGAGCCATTATACCATCACGCCCATTCCGCTGGAAATGGCAATACGCGGCAAAAACGATCAAACGCCCCTTCCTACCCCAGCCTGGCAATATGCGCAAAATGCAAAAGTAACGTCGCTGCCCTTGAACGAAGTGCCCAAAATTATTCCTACGCCTATTCGGATGGCGCCCGGCAATACTAATGTAGTCCTCGATGCCAATTGGAAAATTCATTATCAACCGGGGTTGCAAAAGGAAGCCGCTTATTTGTCAGATATGCTGAAAACGATTTTTGGAAAAATTTTGGAAACAAAGGAAAGTAATAATAATGATGGAAAAACCATTAGCCTGAGCTTGAATGCTAATCTTACTGCTGCCGAAAGCTATAAGCTTAGCGCTGGCGCCAATGGGGTAACGATTGAAGGACAAGATGCTGCCGGCATATTCTATGGTATTCAAAGCTTGCTTGCTTTGCTGCCGCTCGATGCGTTCAAGGGCAATCATAAAACCCTGACATTGAACGAAGTACAAATCGAAGATGCGCCGCGCTTTGGCTATCGGGGCCTGCATCTTGATGTGTCGCGCAATTTCCACAGCAAGGAAAGTGTGTTAAAACTACTGGATGTAATGGCGTTTTATAAACTCAACAAACTCCATTTCCACATGGCGGACGACGAAGGCTGGCGATTGGAAATCCCCGCGTTGCCCCAACTCACACAGGTGGGCGCCCGGCGTGGGCATACCCGCACCGAAGAAGATATGCTGTACCCGGCTTATGGTTCCGGTCCATTTGCCGATCCTAAAATTTCCCACGGTAATGGTTTTTATAGCAAAAACGATTTTATTGCCATTTTGCGCAAAGCAACCGACCGCCACATCGAGGTAATCGTGGAATTTGATACCCCCGGGCACAGTCGCGCGGCGATCAAAGCTATGGAAAGCCGCTATAAAAATCTGATCAAGAAGGGCTTGAAGGCAGAAGCCGAAGCGTTTCTACTCAGCGATTTGGCGGATTCTTCTCAATACGAATCGGTACAGGGCTACCCCGATAATGTGATCTGCGTGTGCCGCGAATCAGTATATACCTTTTGGGAAACAGTTATTGACGATCTGCAAAAAATGTATGCCGAAGCTGACGCACCGCTACGCACCATTCACATCGGCGGTGACGAAGTGCCGGGCGGCGTTTGGGAAAAATCGCCAATTTGCAACGAACTAAAAGCCAGACATCCGGAATTAAAAACTACTGAAGACCTCGCGCGTTATTATCTGCAGCGAGTGAATACGTTATTGCTCCAACGCGGCTTGAATACTGGCGGTTGGGAGGAAATTGCCATGAAAAAGGAAGGTAAGCGTTTGGTGCCCAACGCTGAATTTGCCGGCAAAAAACTCCAGACATACGTCTGGATTAATCTCTGGGGCAATCAGGATATGGCAAATCGCCTCGCAAATGCCGGCTTCCCAGTGGTGCTTTGCAATGTCACCAATTTGTATTTTGATCTGGCATACAACAAAGATCCGCGCGAGCCGGGTTTGTATTGGGGTGGTTTCGTGGATACGCGCAAGCCCTATGCCTTCATTCCCGAAGATATTTTGAAATCCACCGAACGAGATCCGCTGGGCAATCCTTTCGATCCAAAGGAATATAACAACATGGAACGCCTCACGCCAAAGGGCTACGGTAATATTCTCGGCATTCAGGCGCAACTTTGGAGCGAAACGATTAAAGGTCAGGACATGCTCGAATACTACATGCTACCCAAGCTTCTTGGGCTTGCCGAACGCGCCTGGGCACCACAACCCACCTGGACAAGCCTTGACGATTCCCAAGCCCGCACAGCAGCGCTTGATCAAGCCTGGAGTATCTTTGCCAATACTGTCGGGCAACGCGAACTGCCACGTCTCAATCATCTCTTTGGTGGCTGGAACTACCGCATTGCTCCCCCTGGCGCCATTATTGAAAATGGCGTGCTCATGGCAAATACAGATTTTCCGGGTTTTCAAATTCGCTACACCACCGATGGCAGCGAACCGACCATGCAGTCCACATTATACAATCAACCTATACAAATAAAGGGAATTATAAAACTCAAAGCCTTTGACGGCAGAGGACGTAGCAGCCGGACGACGACGATGCCTGCAGAAAAATAAATTCTGCTTTTTTAAATTGATTGTAAGTAAAAGAGCAGAATTAAATATGTTCAAAAAAGTTCATTGAAAAGTTGGTGT
>CAZQTF010000087.1:0-14664 GCA_964596135.1 uncultured Saprospiraceae bacterium
TGGCGGGCAAGCCGATTGTGGCGATGGCAGGACGCTTCCACTATTACGAAGGCTACTCGATGAAGCAAGTGACCTTTCCAGTGCGGGTATTAAAATTCTTGGGAATCAAACGCTTATTTATCTCCAACGCGGCAGGGAGTACCAGTCAGCACATTTTCGGCGGAGATATTGTTTTTATCAAAGACCATGTCAATTTGCATTCTGAAAATCCGCTGCGCGGTGAAAATGACGAGCGCCTCGGTCCACGCTTTCCCGACATGCTCAAAACGTACGATAGAGCTTTGAATGCCAAGGCTTTACAAATTGCTGAAGCAAATGGCATCCGCGCGCACGAGGGGGTATATGTGGGTCTACAAGGGCCGAATTTGGAAACACCAGCGGAGTACGTATTTTTAAATCGAATTGGCGGCGACGTAGTTGGGATGAGCACCATTCCTGAAGTGTTAGTCGCTAAGCACATGGAGCTGCCGGTGTTTGTAGCATCGGTGGTTTCCAATCAATCCTACCCGCCGGAAGCGATCAAAGAAGTATCGCTGGAAGATGTAATTGCAGTGGTAGAAAAAGCGGAACCGAAGCTCACGCTAATCTTAAAAGAGCTTTTAACAAAATTGGATTAAAATAAAAAAAGCACCGGTACCCTTTGTCCGGCGCTCCGCAATAATATTTCGATCATATCATTCAGTCAAGCTGAATGTAATAGGCAAAACAACCTTAGTTGTAGTAGCGTGTCCATATTGTAGTGCCGGCAGCCAATTCGGCATTGTTTCCACCACGCGCAGCGCTTCTTCATCACAGCCGTATCCAATTCCTGACAGTACAGACGCCGCCTGGATTGTTCCTTGAGCCGTCACTTCAAATACTACATATACCTTGCCTTCTATTGCATTTTCGCGCGCTTCCAGCGGGTAAGCCAGATTTTTTTGCAGATAAGCACCCAGGGCTTCCATGCCTCCCGGATAAGTGGCAACACGCGTAACAGCTTCATTTACAATTGTTTTAGGAGCTTTTTTGGTCTCAGTATCAACCACAGCCAATGCGCCGTTTCTGTCTGTAGAAATGCTATTCGTTTGTGCCTGTATAACGAAAATTGTGCTAAACAACATAACCAGGGAAAGGATTGAATATTTCATGATTTTAGGATTTAATGATTTTAAATTTTATTTCTTGTTGACAATACAAAGATGGGGCAAAAATTAGGCGGCCGCCTCTATCATTGTTTTATGAAAGAGGAGTATTGTTTAATTCCCGAAATAAAATGTGGAATATTGTCCAACTTAGCAAACGAAATCAGATTAAGCTCTTATTAATCAATAAAATACACGTCTAACCATCGCAATTGCAGATACATGGAATATTCGGGAATGTTCAGTTAGCTCATTCCGCAGGGGAAATGCACAGATGTAAGGGAATCTTTAGAAATCCATCCGGTTGCGGGCAATATTCATGCGAATGCCTCCGCCAAAGTAATTCACCGAATTGCTGAGCTTGGGGTCGTCGCTTTCTTTTTTGCGGCGGAAATAGCTCAAATCAAGAAAAACATTGTGCCAAAGCTGATAGCTTACATCCAATCCGCCGATGAGAATATCCGCAGCCACGCCTTGCCCGATCTCGTTGCCATAATCCTGAAAACGCGTGCGATTTGGCAATAATACGTTGTTGCCCCAGTTGGCGCCGGTAGCGTCTTCCCCGACATTGGCACTGATGACGCGCGCTTCCAGCGTAAGCTTTGGCAGCGGCTGATAACGCGCGAGCAGCACTACTTCCCGGAAATTGGCACCCAGCGGATGCGCTAAAGGTTGGTTATAATGCGTATAATTCGCCAGGCTGTCGGTGTGCGTGTAGGTGTAAGGGCGCACGATGTTGAGCTCCGCCTGTAAATCGAGGTGGTCAATACCGAGGGCATCTATATATTTTGCGCCAAGCTGTATCCCAAATTTATTTGCCCACCAGCCGTCGCGCTTGACAAAAAGCTCGTCAAACTTGAATTCATCCATCATGAGTTGTCCGTAGAGCTGCACCCGCCGGAAGAGGTTCCACCGGGCGTCAATACCGATAAGTACGTTGTCTGGGCTGCCAAACGATTGCTCGATCGTGCGGTACAAAATAATCGGGTTGAGGTATTGCAGTTCAAATCCGTCGTTGCGACTGAAAATAACGGTTTCAAACAGCCCGATATTAAAGTTTTTAGTCACATCAAAACTCAAATGGTGCGTAGCCATATATTTTTTGGGGACAATTCTTCCTTCTCTTCCCCGGTTGGATTGAAGCGACAATTCGGTAAACAAATTTTGATAATGAAAGCGCCAGACATTCCAATTGAGCTTGAAATACAGGTAGTTATTGGCGAAATCGCTCAACAACAAGGAGCGGTAGCCATTCCCGATGAAGTTTCGTCCATAGCCAAATTGACCGCCGATGTGCCGCGTAAAATTAAAACCGAGATACCCCTGGCTGTTTAGAAAATCATAGGCATCGCCTGCCCCAAAAAGGCTACTTTCAAAATCTTTATATAATCCGTTGCCCGGAATCGCCCGGTCGCGCTCGATGCGTTCATTTACATATTGTGGAAAGCGCGTCTGCGTTTCAAGGATGTTGAAATAAAAAAACACCCGATCGTCCACTCCTGCGCGAAGCTCCACGCCTCTTTGATTAAAAAACAAGAGCGTAGGGTCTTCATTGGATTGATTTATCTGCAGATTAATAATCGGATTAACTCTTAGATAAAAGTATTTATCGTTTACTTCCAGGAGGTTAGCCGGCGTGCGGTAAAAATATTTCAAAATTGGTTTTTTGCTGAGGACATATCGCGGATCGCGTATGCTCGCCTGTGCCTGGGTAAGGAGGGTATCGGCGGAGGCGGTTGCAATTTTTTCTCTTTTGCCGGCAAGCATCGTATAGAATTCCGACGGAACGAGCCATTCATTATTGTCTTTAAAAATATATAATAAATCCTGTCGGTCGCGCCGGGAAAGCGCTTCCATATTCATTGTATCGAGCTGGGAAGCATAGCGTGTTGCCGCGCCACGGGTATAATACTTCAAAGATGCATGAAACGGAGGTTCTATGCCCGATTTGATCATGAGCCGGTCGAGTATATGATAAGCATCGTTACCCAGCGGCAGATTGGTTCCTTGCGCCAGAAGGCTGGAAAAAGAGACTGTAATAAACAACAGAAGTGTAAATTTTTTCATATCGACAACTAAAGTTATTAATCAAGTATTTATTTTGCTAAATAAGCCCGAAATGTTTTGCACTCGCGCACAACGCGCTCATAGAAGCGAGTATTGGCATAATTATTTTTCAGCAAATCAAAAAAGTCGTAGGTGCGTTGTGTGCCGCGCGCCCTGCTGGCATACCAGGCGTTGCGTTCGCATTTGGCAGCCCAGTACGTCGCCCGCGCCGCTGTTTCGGGGTCGGTGCTCAATTGGCGCGCCCGCTCGAAGAAATACAACGCCCTGGAGCAGTCGAAGACTTCACGGTTGCCCAGAGGATATGCGGGGTGCGGCAGGATATTGTCTCCGTCCTGCAATTTATTGATCGCCATGCTCGATCCGCTTCTGAACAAATCCATTGCCTCCCATTCATAGCTGAAGTAAGACATATTGTAATACGCCACACCCAGTTCAAAATAAAATTCTACCGCCCGCTCGTCGCCGCCGCGTGCCAGCGATTCCAGGTCGAGCAGCCGTTCGATGAGTTCGCCCCGGTTGTACATATTGGTAGTGTCGGGCAAGGCACCACAGTTTACACAGTCTTTGAAATGCGGAATAAAAGGATTGAACACACCGTAATTGTCCCAGAAAACGCGGTCCATTTCTTTCAGTGTGTTGAGCGCCTGCTCCAACTTGCCTTCACTGAACAGTAGCGTCGCCTTGATGTTCAGCAGGTCTTTTTCGATGGTAGAGCCGTCGGATTTGGTCACCAGTGCCGTTTCAAGGCTATTGCGTCCTGTTTTTCGACAAATAGCCAACAAATCTTCGATGATGGCTATTTGCGGATTTGCCCGCAGATCATTCATCCGGTAATTGCTCAGGAAAGCTTTGCCGGGCGAATTGCCCTGCTCGTAGAGCACTGCCATTTTATCGCTGATAAAATCTGAGAAATCGCGGTATTTCCTGAAAATTTCGCTTTGGCGAATGGCATCCACTTCCTGCTCAACCGAGTCGCTGGCAACGGTAAAAGCGCTGATGCGCATCGCCAGTTCAAATGCAGACAGTTGTTCCTGCAAGGTTTTGTCTCGCACTTGTTGGCGGGCTTCGGCGAAGGTTTTGGCGGCGTCATAGTAATTGCCAGCCAGTGTTTCTAAATAGCCTAAAGAAATGTGCCATAATTCCGGGCGGGCTACCTGCTTCTCGGCCAGTATTTGCTGCACAAAATCCTGCAAGGCGATCACGTATTCGCCTGCGCGCGCGCGCGGATAGCCCAGGCGGCGGTTGTGCGTTTTTTCGTCGTTAAAATTCGATCCGAGCATATCTTTTTCCAATCTGCTGATTTCATGCACCAGCAAAATTTCGAGATGGCGGTTTTGCGGATCGAGCTCGTAAATTTTGCGCATTTCTTCCAGCGCTTTGCTGTCTGATATTTTAGCGCGAAGAGCGTACAAAGTCGCGCGTTCTTTGTCGCTTTGGCAGAGCTTTTCACACTCCCGCCATTCTTCATCGGTTTTGATGGTGAAACTACGGAATGCCGATTCGGCTTTGCTTGGGCAATTTTCGAATACCCTGGAGAAAATGTACGACGCTTCTATATTGCGCCCCAGCGCCAACAAGGCACCTGCCCGGTGCCCTTCGATCCAATATTCCACAATACTGGGGTCGAAATCAATTTGTGGCATGAGATAATCGTAAAGGCTCAGCACTTCGGCATATTTTTTGGCATAATGCGCCAATCGGATGATCTGATAAGCGTAGCGAAGTTTGATGTAATGTGATTTTGCCTGCCGGAACAGCAACTTGCCGTTTTCCATCAATTGCCGCATGGCAGCAGTATCGCGTTTTGGCGTTTTCCAGGGGTCTTCACCGGGAATCACATGCGCTTCGCAAAGCTTGGCAAAGATGAAATAATCCACTGTTTCCACACAATCGTGGCGTTTGAGGTATTCGGCAAACGTATTGCCCGAAAACGGGAAAGAGAGGCGGGCGCCTTTCATGTTCATCTCGGTGCGCAATTGCTCGAAGTCGTTGATGCTGCTTTCGTAGATGAAGGTGCGGATGTCCTCTTTTTGGGCGCGGGTGCAGTAGCGTTCGTGCCATTCGGTGACGTTATCGCGTTCCTGAGCAATTTCCTGCCCGCCAAAGTAAGCATAAATCGCCCGGATATCGAGGAAAATAGGGGCGGAGGGCACATCTTTGTCAATGGCATTGGGATTGATAAAAGAATAGCCGCGAAAACCATAAGGACCGGGCGTACAGTCGCTGGAAAGTTGGACCGGCAGTAAAAAGAACAAGAGCAGGAGAAGATAAGGAGATCGTTGAATGCTGTTGCGAATGGTCAACTGCCAATTGCTAATCGCTGACTGCTTACTGCGCACTAAATTCTTTGCAAACCTTCTCCAAGATCTCATGCGGAAAATATTTTATCATCGTGGTATCCAAATGGTAGAATGCCACCGTCAAGTTGCGATTTTTTAGCCGATCGGACAACAGGTCAGTTGCCTGAAAAAGTAGTTGTACATCAATGGCTTCGGTGCGAAGCTGGTCGCCCCGATACAGATAGTAGCCATCAAGATACGTACTTTTTATGACCTCAAAACGATTAGACGCGATTTTATGAAACCTGGAGGAATCGGTTAGGTGCTCTGGTCGTAGATTGTTGATGAGCCGGATCATGCGTCCGTCGCGGAAAAGCACGCCCCAGGCAAAAACCGGAAGGGCAAGGTCTAAAGGAATCTGGTAGCGGATGGCTGATGACTGGCGTCTGTTTTTTGATGCCAGGTATTGCATGGCAATGCGAAGATTCAGAATACTGTTTTCTTCCTGCCAATTTTCAAGGTCACCGGTGTTGTAAAACATAAGCATGCCGCGATCTACAGGCGGTACGCCGGTAGCTGCCTGATCGCGCACCTGATGCAGGCGGATGGTTGCAGAAATTTGAATACCAGGATTTTTTGATTGAAAAATTTCCAAAAACCGGAAAAAGCGCCCGCGAGTGGAAGCTGTCCAGTCGCAGTCAAATTGTACTTCGCGCATAGTTTGCTCCGGCAATTGCTGCCAGCGCTCCGCCAGCTTTTCGCCGACGCGCGTCGCAAGCCACACCACTTTGTCATCCGGCAGATTCTGGAAGGTTTCATTGGTAATAAAAACGCAAGGAACAATCACCAATGCTCCAATGCTCCAATACTCTATTTTGTCAATTTCAACTTCTGCCACAGGAATCGGCATCTCCCGATTGGCATCCCAAACGACATCGAAGAATTTTGCATATAATTTTTTAACGTGCAGCGAGTCCAGATATGCCTGCTCGGTTGGGCTTAGCGTTAGATTAGTCTGCCAGTGATAAAAGGCAGGTTCAACCTTCGTTTCTCTTTGACAAGAGAAAAGTATCAGCGCCATTAAACTGCGAACTGTGAACTGTAAACTGCTTACTTTCATATCAATCCTTCCCGAATGAGATCGTGCAAGTGCAAAAAGCCAAGATAAACGCCCGTTTCATCTACCACAATGAGCTGAGTGATGCTGTGTTTTCGCAATATTTCAAGAGCATTGACGGCTAAGGCATCGGCGAGGATTGTTTTGGGATTCGGGTTCATAATGTCTTTTGCTTTTAAAGCAGCAAAATCGGCTCCTTTGGAAAGCATTCGCCTCAGGTCGCCATCGGTGACAATACCTTGCAACCTGGCGTCGTCGTCGAGTACAGCCGTTGCGCCCAGGCGCCTGGAAGTCATTTCCAAAATGGTACCGGGCAAGTCTTCTTCCAGATGTACGGCGGGCTTTTCGTTATTCGGATAAATATCGCTGACCCTCAGGTAGAGTTGCTTGCCAAGCGCGCCGCCAGGGTGAAACTGAGCAAAATCTTCCGGCGTAAAGCCCCGCAAAGCCAGCAAAGCTGTTGCCAGTGCATCGCCCATTGCCATTTGGGCGGTGGTGCTGGCGGTAGGCGCCAGATTGTTGGGGTCGGCTTCCTGATCTACCGGCGTGTGCAGCACGTACTTTGCCTGCTTCCCCAGGAAAGACTGCGGGTTGCTCACCATACCAATAATGGGGTTGCCAAGATTTTTGACTAAGGGCACCAGTACTTTGATTTCGGGCGTCTCGCCACTTTTGGAAATGCACAGCACAATATCTGCCGGGCGGATCATACCCAGATCGCCATGTATGGCGTCGGCGGCGTGCATAAACAGTGCCGGCGTGCCGGTAGAATTGAGTGTGGCAACAATTTTTTGGGCAACGATGGCGCTCTTGCCGATACCAGTGATAACCAGCCTGCCTGGCGACGAAAAAATAGCCTTAACACATTCGATAAAATCGTGGTTTATGCTGATTTTCAATAAGTTGAGCGCTTCGGCTTCGATTTCAAGCGTCCTTTGTGCAGTTTTTACAATAAGTTCTTCGGATTTCACAATTTTTTTTTGTATTTTTGGCTGCTTTTTAAAAAAAAGTGCACATTTTTTGTGCAAGTACCTGATAAAAAAAGCATTAGAAATTGTCTGAACTTTAAATTCTTGATGGTATTTTTAAAGACTTTAGAGAATAGACCTTAGGTTTTTAGATCATGACATTTGAGGTGAAATAGGTGTAAAAAATCTAATGCCTAACATCTAATGTCCAAATTAACTGTCTACTAACGACGACCGAAATTTACATCAAAATTAGAAAAGTGAGCTATGACTGCAACGAAAGAAACTTTGCGGGAATCCTTGCAACAGTATTTCGGATTTGACAAATTCAAAGGTAATCAGGAAGCAATTATCAGAAGTGTTTTGAATGGCAACGACACCTTTGTAATCATGCCCACTGGCGGCGGCAAATCCCTTTGTTATCAACTCCCCGCGCTGATGCTCGATGGTACAGCTATCATCATCTCTCCGCTCATAGCCCTGATGAAAAACCAGGTGGATTCTATTCGCGGCTACAGCCAAAATGACGAAGTCGCACATTTTCTCAACTCTTCGCTGACCAAGGCGCAGATGAAGCTGGTCAAACAAGACATCACTGATGGCAAGACCAAGCTGCTCTTCATCGCGCCGGAAACGCTTACCAAAGACGAAAATATCGAATTTTTCCAACAGGTGAACGTCTCGTTTGTCGCGGTAGATGAAGCGCACTGCATCTCGGAATGGGGGCATGATTTCCGCCCGGAGTACCGCAAAATCCGCAATATGCTGGATACCATCGGAGAAGACATCCCGGTGATTGCCCTGACGGCAACGGCGACGCCTAAAGTGAAATCCGATATTATTAAAAACTTAAATATGAATGACGTGAACATGTTCATCTCGTCATTCAACCGTGAAAATCTGTACTACGAAGTGCGCCCCAAGGGTAAGTACGATCAGGTGATGAAAAGCATCGTGCAGATCGTCAAAAGCGTGCCGGGGCAGTCGGGTATTATCTATGTGCAAAGCCGTAAATCGGCAGAGGACATAGCCAAGGTGCTGGTAGTCAATGATATAAAAGCTGCGCCTTACCATGCGGGACTGGACGCCAAGACGCGTAGCCAAACGCAAGACGATTTCCTCATGGAAGAACTCGATGTGATTGTGGCGACTATCGCCTTTGGAATGGGCATTGACAAACCGGATGTGCGTTTCGTTATTCATTACGATATTCCGAAAAGCATCGAAAACTATTACCAGGAAACCGGTCGTGCCGGGCGCGACGGGCTGGAAGGCAAGTGCATTGCTTTTTACTCCTACAAAGATATTTTGAAACTCGAAAAATTCCTGCGCGATAAACCTGTAGCCGAACGCGAGATGGGCGCCCAACTCATGCAGGAGGTCATGGCTTACGCTGAAACCACCGCCTGCCGCCGCAAATTCCTGTTGCATTATTTTGGTGAAACCTATGATGATTCTCAGTGCGACAATATGTGCGATAATTGCCGCTTTCCGAAGGAGCGGATCGAGGTGAAAAAAGAAATGCAGCACGCGCTGAAAACCATTGTAGAACTGGATGAAAATTTTGGTATGAAAGCGGTTATTGATTTCCTCATGGGCAAGGAAACCAAGGAAATGAAGGACTACCGATTCGACCAGAAAGAATTGTTTGGCATTGGCAAAGAAAAAGACGATAACTTTTGGAGTTCGGTGTTGCGCCAGGCGATGCTCAATGGTTTGATTTACAAGGATATAGAAAGCTATGGCTTATTGAAAATAACGGATAGAGGCAGAAAATTCATTGAAAAGCCGCACTCGTTCCAGATTCCGCTCAACCACGATTACGACAAGGAAAGCGCTGATGCCGATGAGGCGGGAGGCAGAACAGCAGTCCTCGACGAAGGTTTGCTCAACATGCTCAAGGATCTCCGCCGCCGCGAAGCCAAGCGCCTCAATGTGCCGCCATATGTCATTTTCCAGGATCCTTCCCTCGAAGACATGGCGACTCAGTACCCCATCACGATGGACGATATGACCAAAGTGAGCGGTGTCAGTAGTGGCAAAGCTACGCGGTATGCCAAGCCTTTCCTGTTGCTTATTCAAAAATACGTTGAGGAGAATGAAATTGAGCGCCCCACGGATTTTGTAGTCAAACAGGTTGCTAATAAATCTAAATTGAAAGTCAGTATCATTCAGGGGATTGACCGCAAAACTCCCCTTGAGGACATTGCCGATGCCAATAATATCTCGATGGAAGAATTACTCGAAGAAATGGACGCCATCGTGAATTCTGGCACCAAGTTGAATATTGATTACTACCTCGAAGAGACCATAGATGAATACACGCATGAAGACATCATGGATCATTTTATGTCTTCCGAAAATGGCTCCGTTGAAGAGGCTTTCGCCAAACTGCGCGAAGATGATATCACAATCGAAGAAATTCAGTTGGTGCGTATCAAGTTTCTTTCCGAAATGGCAAATTAACAGAAATTCGGCACAGAAATGGTTCAAAGTTCAACCGGTGTAATACCTGTTGGGCTTTGAACCATTTGAAAAAAAAAGCAGCCCAACTACTCGCCAGGCTGCTACAAAAACCAACTTCAAAAAGGGGTTTAGCGTAGATCTTTCGTTCGTGGAATTATACATTTATCTCGTCCACCCTTTTGGAATATAACATATAACCATATTGCCAATACATAGACGATGCACTGTGACAAAGGCACAAAGTTTAAGGCGTTTGTCTTGTAAATGTGGGCTATCTTTGAAACCGATTTTTTCAAAATAGCAAACATCGCACCATAGAAACAGTGCTTGAGTGTAGTTGCTACTTCCGGAGGAGTCATAAGTGTCCTAATATACTAATCGGTTTTGGGAAGGTGTAAAGGTGGGAGTTGCCTCCACTTAGCTTTTTAAAAAATGCACGATTTTTTTATCGTATAGTTTCTCAGCACAAAGTTAATACTTTTGCAACAAAAGGCAATAGCCTGATCAAACATATTCTTTTTTTTTAAGTAAAAAACAATTTACGGAACGGTATTCTTTAGGTGCTGTGCGGCGTTGTCGAGGGCTTCGAAGAAGTTGTTTCCGTACTTTCTGATAAGTGCCTCTTTAACAAAACGGTACACCGGCATTTGCTGTTTTTTGCCCAATTCACAAGCTGCAGCGCAAATATCCCAGCGTTCGTAATTCATCGTTTCCATCTGATACTCGCCGCGAGGAGTGATGCGGATGGGATACAAATGGCAGGAAATCGGCTTTTGAAAATCCGTTGCGCCGGCACGGTAAGCCTGCTCAATGCCGCATTGCGCGATTCCTTTTTCGTCGCGGGTCATGTAGGCGCAGGCGCCCCCGTCAATCAGCGGCGTGCCAAAATCATCGGCATCTTCATAAAAGGTGTACACGCCTTTTTGTTCGATGACTGCTTTTCCTTCCGGCGTGAGAAAAGGGGCAATATCTTTATAAATTTGCTGCAGAATCGTTAGCTCTTCGTCGGTCAGGGGCGCGCCATAGTCGCCTTCCCAGCAGCAGGCGCCTTTGCAGGCATTTAGATTGCACATAAATTGCTCCTGCACCACATCATCGCTGATCAAAATATCCTCAATAATTAACATATTAGCAGAAAAATTGAAAAAATTCGGTCAACCGGAATTTTTTTTGGTAAAAAAATGCAAATGCTGCGTTATAAAAAAACAAGAATCGCCAAAAGTTGTATTTTAGCGAGGTTTTCAAAGAAAATATCCCAAAATTATGAAAAGAATTCTGATTGCACTGATCGCAGTTACAATGGCAGTTGCGCCGCTCACGGCACAATCCAAAATAAACAAACGCGATATACAAAAAGCGACCGACGAAGTGGCAGCGCTTTATCAACTGAACGAGGATCAAAAGCAAAAAGTATACGAAATCCAGGAACGGCGGCTGGAAAATCTGGCGCAAGTAGAAACGCTCAAAACAACGGATTATGATGCGTACCTGCGCAAACGCCGGGCAGTGCAGATCGGTACGGACAATGCCATCAAGCGGCTGCTGGACGCACCGCAACTGGAAATCTTCCAGACGCTGTCCGTGAAGCGCCGGGAACGCGAAACCGCAAAAATGATCGAACTAAAAAAGCAGGGTGCGTCAAAGGAAGAAATTGAACGGGCGCTACTCGAAATCGAATAAATGAGCAAACAAGAAGCTCCACAAGGTTGTTAGCAAAACAGAATTATTATTTATTCCAGTTGGAAAATTTTATTTCGTTAATATAACCTAACTGAACAAAATACATGGATCCCCTGAAACAAAAATTTATTGAGAAGGCTGCCACGCTGCGCGACAAGGTCAAAGCAATGCTGAAAGAACACGGCGAAACAGTAGTGGGCGAAGTAACGATGAGCCAAGTGTATGGTGGCGCTCGTGATGTCAAAATGATGGTGTGGGAAACATCCGAACTGGATGCTCAAGAAGGCATTCGCTTCAGAGGCTTCTCCATTCCGGAACTAAAAAAACTGCTGCCGAAAGGCGATAAAGAGGTGCGCCCGGAAGGTCTTTTTTGGTTGATGCTTACCGGCGAAGTTCCAACCAGCGAAGAGGTGGATTGGCTCCGCGAAGAATGGCGCCGTCGCAGCGAAGTGCCGGCTTACGTTTTCCAGGTGCTGGAAGCCTTGCCGAAAGAAACGCACCCGATGACGCAGTTTACCGTAGCGATCAATGCTATGCAATCTGAAAGTATTTTTGCCCGTCGCTACGATGAGGGTTTGGGTAAATCAGAACACTGGGACCCCACCTATGAGGATAGTATGGACCTCATTGCCAGGCTGCCGCGCATCGCCGCCTACATCTATCGCCGCACCTACCACAATGGTAGTCACATCGCGCCAAACCAGCAAGAAGATTGGGCAGGAAACTTTGCACATATGCTGGGTTTTGAAAATGCCGATTTCAAAAATCTGATGCGCCTCTATCTAACCATCCACGCCGATCACGAGGGCGGCAATGCTTCCGCTCATACAGTGCATCTGGTAGGCTCTACACTGAGTGATCCTTATCTGTCATTTGCAGCAGGTATGAACGCTCTGGCAGGTCCGCTTCACGGTCTGGCTAATCAGGAAGTGATCAACTGGATTTTTGAGATGGTGGATAAATTAGGCACTTCGAGACCTACCAAAGAGCAAATCGCACAATATGTAAAAGATACATTGTCAGCCGGTCAGGTGGTGCCGGGTTATGGTCACGCGGTACTGCGCCAGCCCGATCCGCGCTTCATTGCGCAAAAGGAATTTGCCGAACAATATATCAAAAGCAGCGATATTGTACAGATCGTTTGGGATGTGTTTGAAGTGGTACCGCCTATTCTGCAAAGCTTAGGCAAGGTGAAAAACCCCTGGCCCAACGTGGACGCGCATTCTGGCGCTTTGCTGGTACACTATGGCTTAACGGAGTCGGGCTTTTACACGGTGCTCTTCGGTGTTTCGCGCGCATTGGGGGTATTGGCGGCTACTTGTTGGTCGAGAGCGTTGGGGATGCCAATCGAACGACCAAAATCCGTAACGAGCGACTGGGCATTCGAATTCCTGGCGAAACACAAGCAGGAAGCGAGCGTAAATTAGCGTCGAGATAGAAAACTTGAGATAATAAAAAACAACCGTAGCATGCGTGCTGTCTGCTGCGGTTATTTTTTTCTGAAAAAAAAAGCCTCTTTTCCACACGCTATTTTTGAAATCCTTATTTTTGAGCGGTCTCTAACCAAAGAAAATTTTATTGTGTCACCAAGCCAAGAAATTTAAATTATGGAGTTTCCTGCTAATTTAAAATACACGGAAGAGCACGAATGGATTAGAATAGAGCAAGGTCATATTGCTTATGTAGGTATCACCGATTTTGCGCAAAGCGAACTTGGTGAAATCGTTTACGTAGAAGTAAATGCCATTCATGAAACCTTGAAATCGGGGGATGTATTCGGCACTGTAGAAGCTGTGAAGACGACTTCTGAGTTGTTTCTGCCGGTTTCGGGCAAAGTTTTGGAATTTAATGATCGCCTGGAAAGTGAGCCAGAACTGGTCAACGAGTCACCTTACGGTGATGGCTGGATTATCAAAATGGAACTAAGCGATCCGTCGGAACTTGAAAAACTCATGGATGCAACTGCTTATGAGGCAATGGTAGGGTAAAATTTTTTTGAAAAAAAATTGGAGAGCCACCCACCAAAAAAACGATGCGCCGCATCTACCAAAACAGAAGAATCAATTTGAAAGCATTTATTCCGGCGATGGCATGGGGTACGATCATTTTGATACTCTCGATAGTGACAGGATTAAATCTGCCCAAAATCGGAGAAAAAATCATTGCCACCGACAAATTAGCGCACGCTGCGGCGTATTTGGTATTGGCCACCGCGCTCCTATATGGTTTTCGCCGAAATAATATTGCATTTTTCACCGCTGCTGGGGTGAGCGTGTTGATAAGCGCCGGCTATGGTGTCGTAATGGAAATTTTGCAATATGCTTTTTTCCCGTACCGATATTTTGAAGTATGGGATATTGTTGCTAATATTATTGGTTCTATTGGAAGTGTGTTAGTGTCTCATTTTTTTATAAAATAAACCTTGTCAGTATGATTGATATTTCCGTAGGGTCTGTTACGCTTGGGTTATCTGTATTGGCTGTAATACTGATTATCGTTGGTATTGTGATCGGCGTTAAGCGTGTTTATGCCAAGAGAGCCGCAGGCGAGCTTGCCGAAAAGTACAAAGGCAGGTCGCGCGAAGCAGACCTCGAAGTACGCAACAAGTATCCGGAGGTTGACGTCTTCAATCTGAGCGGTACCTTCTTCAATGTCGGTATGGCATTGGCGCTTGGCGTTACTGTACTGGCGTTTGGTTGGACACAATACGAGAAAGAGGTTTATATTCCAGAGGATGCCTTGGTCATTGACGAAGACATCGAGATCGAACCGCCTCGTACTGCCGAACCGCCGCCACCGCCACCGCCACCACCGCCACCAGTAATTGAGGAAGTGCCGGAAGAACTCATTGAGGATGAAGATCAGCCAGAATTCGTTGACCAGTCCATCACCGAGGAGACTGTAGTGGATGCTCCTCCTGCACCGGTCAAGAAAGATGCGCCACCCCCCCCCCCCCCCCCCCC
>CAZQTF010000088.1:0-14645 GCA_964596135.1 uncultured Saprospiraceae bacterium
ATAAACTGATTCTCAATCTTTTATTCCTGTAACTGAAATTTAAACATACTCTTAGCCGGCTTTGAGAAGCGCGGCATGTTGCCGGCTAAGGAAAGTGCCAGCGTAATGGAAATGCCGCCCTGCGAAATCTACGTAAAATCTCAACAGGTTTGAACCATAGTCAAACAATTAAGTCCAGACGTTTCCAAAACCTGCTGGGTCTTATTAACTTGCGGAAGAATAGCACGCAAAGACATGAACATCATTCGGAAAATATTTTTTTTATTGCCCATATGCATGGCAATCGTCAAGCTTTGGGCGCAACCCAATGCTATCTCCCTGATACATTATACGACCGACCAAGGGCTTTCACACGACGCTGTAAACTGCATCCTCAAAGATCGCGACGGTTTTATGTGGTTTGGCACCAATGGCGGTCTGAATCGCTTTGACGGGCGCAGTTTCAAGGTGTATCAGCATCAACCAGATCAGCCGAAGTCACTGCCGAATAATTCGGTACTTGGCATTACCGAGGCACCTGATGGGGCGCTCTGGCTGGCGACCAATTCCGGGATGTGCCGGTTTGATAAAAAAAAACAGACTTTTGAGTTGGTGAAGCTGCCGGAGCAAGATGACCAGATACTGAGCAATGAAAGCGTAACCCGCATGATTATTGATCGGGAGGGATATGGTTGGTTTGGCTGCTATGGATATTTGGTCAAAATCAATCTGCAAACGCTGGAATTCAGGCGTTTTCCCAATCCGGATAAAATCAAAAGCTCTGGCGAGATTGTGATTGATCGCAAAGGGCGAATATGGGCAGGCGTTCAGACGTCGTTGTATCGCTTTGATCCTAAAACAGCTACTTTTCGATACTATTTTGGCAACGTAAAAGGCGTTCGTCCGGGTGTGGATATTGGCAAACTATATGAAGACGAAGCCGGTACCTTGTGGTGCGGCAGTTGGGCACTTGGTTTGTTTCGCTACAATGAATCGCTGGACGTGTTTGAAGATTATCCCGACAACAACGGAATTGTCGTGCAGATTTTGGAAGACCGGGACGATCAAGGCAGGCGATTTTTTTGGGTAGCCGGCGGACTGGACGGCTTGGCGTTGTACTATCCTGACGAGCAGAAGACTTACCGCATGACCCCTGATCCGCGGGAGCCATATAGTCACAACGGGTTTTTCGTGACGGATTTTTACAAAGATACGGTTACCGGCATGGTGTGGATCGCAACAGAATATGGCGGAGTGGAAAAATATGACCCCAAGTCGAGTAAGTTTCGGCGGGGGTTGGTGCCAATTGAGCGGGGCTTCTCGCAATTTAGTTTTGTATCGTCTGTATTGCGCGATCGGCTTGATCCCGACGGGCATCGCTACTGGATAGCAGAGTGGGGCACCGGCTTGTTTGAGTGGAACAGCCAGGAAAATACCTTTCGCTTTATTCCGCCCCGATCGGATGGCGCTTTTAGCAACGAAGTATTCGATGTTGCCCAGGATGCCCGCGGAACGCTCTATCTGGCTACTGCTGGAGGCATGACTGTTTATGATCCAATTACCGGGAAAGGCGAATTTTACACAGGCTTTATGCAATATCCTTTTGTGGCCAACAAAGCCCTTTCGATTATGGTGGATCATGCAGGCATGGTATGGATTGGTGCGAATTACGATGGTTTATTTTGCTTTGACTCCCGAAAACGGCAGATTCAGAAAGTACCTTTTTACAATCCTGACGAGGTCGGAAAAACGACAAATTACATTACTGCGATACAGGAAGACCAACAGCATCGGCTTTGGCTGGCGACGCACGCCGGCGTTTTTCGGCTCAACCCGGCAACCGGCGAGTCCCGTTATTTTCGGGGTGGGGAATTGCCCGGGCGTTATCGGTGCGACGGGCTTTTCCTGGGGCAGCGGGGCAGGGTATGGGTTGCAACGATCGAAGGGTTGATCCAAATGGATACTTCGGGGCAAGTTATTCGGCGCTATGGCTACAAACACGGGCTGAAGAGTGAGCACATTTTTGGTGTAATTGAAGACAGCACCGGTATCGTGTGGCTTGGAACCACTAATTTGCTGCACCGGCTTGATCCGCGCACCGATCAGATCACATATTTTGACAAAAAAGACGGTTTGTTTGCCAATAGCCTAACCGATGGCTTTTGCATTACGGACAACGGTGAGATTTTTATTGGCTTCCAAAATGCATTCAATTATTTTAATCCGACGCGAACTTCGGTCAATGTCCTGCCTCCCAAAGTGGTTTTTACAGGATTGACCGTACTCAATGAAGAACGGGCTTTTGATCCTGAAGAGAAATTAATCCTGAAGCGCCATGAAAATGTATTTACCATTCGTTTTGCAGCATTGAATTTCAGTCAGTCTGAAAAAAATCGTTATGCTTACCAACTGGAAGGTTTTGATCCTGATTGGGTATATACAGATCAGCCTTTTGTTACTTATACCAACCTTGATGGCGGCGCTTATGTGTTTCGAGTAAAAGCCTGCAACAACGATGGCGTATGGAACGAAACGGGCACTGCCATGACGATTCAGGTTATTCCGCCTTTTCACAAAACCTGGTCTTTCGCAGGTATGATGGCGTTATTGGTAGGGGGATTGTTGGGTGGTATTTTGCTTTACCGCCAGCAACAACGGCGGCGCCTGGATGCGATTCGCGAACGCATTGCCCGCGATTTGCATGATGATATGGGATCTACCCTCAGCAGTATTCGGTTTTTCAGTGAATTTGCCCGATCAAAAGTGGCTAATCCTGAAGTTTCGCCTGTTTTACAACGCATTAGCGAAAGCGCCGCGACTTTGTCAGAATCCATGCAGGATATCATCTGGGCAATCAACACCAAAAATGATCAATTAGACGATTTAGTCACCCGGATGCGACAATTTGGCTTGAAAATCCTCGAAGCGCGGGGTATTGCATTTCAGGTGCATATTTCGGAAGGCTTTCGCCCAACGCGACTCAGTATCGGGCAGCGGCGCAATATTTATTTGATTTTCAAAGAAGCGGTCAATAACGCGGCAAAATATTCCGATTGCACCCAGGTGTCGCTTTACATTGGATTGATCAAGAATTTGTTGAAAATGACTATCGAAGATGATGGCAAAGGCTTTGACGAACATGAGGTAGAACGAGGCAATGGGCTGAACAACATGCGGAAGCGCGCTGCAGAAATTGGCGGAACTTTTTCGTTGGAAACGCAGGCGGGTAAAGGAACAAAAGTGGACTTGAAAGTGAAATTATGATTAGCATTTAGTAGGCAATATCTAATACAGAAGTTATTTACTAAATAAAAACGGCAAAAGAGTAATAAATTTATAATATGCGAGCGTTAAAAAAAATCAACAGCGAAATGCGATGTGGAACGGCACACCGATTATCTGCTGGTTGTACCCACCAATCGCGGCACCGTGAGTGTGAATGACACGGTATTGGATACACCCTACCCGACCGAAAAAAACGAGTGGATGGGCTTCCATTGCTCGGGCAGACACCACAGTGTGGTCAAAGGCATTTGCATCGTGATTTTGTTTTACACCGATCCCAGGGGTGGCAAAATGCCCGTCAACTGTCAATAATTGATCTATTTTCTCGGACGATTGTTACCCTTCCAAAACAAAGACACATGCAAGATAAAATCGTGCTCATCACCGGCGGCAACGACGGCATTGGCAAACAAACTGCGATCGGTTTGGCGAAGCTGGGCGCAACCGTCGTCATCGCTTGCCGCAATATGGACAAGGCTACAAACGCCATAAAAGAAATTCAACAAAAAAGTCAAAACGACAAAATAGGCGCCATCCCGCTGGATTTGGCGAGCTTTGCCTCTATTCGTGCCTGCGTTACCGATTTTCAAAGCCAATATCCGAAACTGGATGTACTCATCAACAACGCGGGCGTATTTTCCAGCACTTTGCAACGAACGGCAGAAGGTTTTGAATGGCATTTCGGCATCAACCATCTGGGGCATTTTTTGCTCACCCATCTACTACTACCCCAATTGCTTAGTGCTGAAGCGTCGCGAGTAATCAATGTTTCCTCGAATGGGCATTATGGCGGCAGCATTGATTTCGACAACCTCCGGGGGGAGCGTGGAGCCTCAGCGCACAAAGGCTTGGCGGCTTACGCCCAATCAAAACTCGCAAATGTATTGTTTACGCGGGAGATGGCGCGCCGTTATCCGCAAATCATCAGTCATGTGCTGCATCCCGGAGTAGTGCGCACCAACATCGCCAATAAAGGCGGAAATTTCCTGATTTCGCTGGCTTGGACACTTGGCAAACTTATTATGATTTCTGAAGAAAAAGGAGCGCAGACTTCGATTTACCTGGCTTCTTCGCCCGATGTGGCTGGCATAAACGGGCAGTATTTCGATCAGAATCAACAACTGAAAAGCCCTTCGCGACTGGCACAAGACGACGCTTTGGGAGAAAAACTCTGGGAAGTAAGCAAAAATTTTGTCATGGAAATAGCCAGAAATAATGCCCAGTGTAAAATTTAAGCGTTGCTTTGGATTTTTAGCGAAAAACTTATAATTTTAAATCAGTCCAAATAAGTATTTTGTGACCTTTATCACTATGTAGCACTTCTGTGAAACTTTAATATTGTAGTGTTTTTCAAAAATTAGTGATTATCCATTATTCATTTCAATCATCAATTTACAGCAAACCATCAATAAATTTATGCTATGGATGTCGAAATACTTGCCCGCATACAATTTGCTTTCACTGTTGCTTTCCATTACATCTACCCGCCGCTGAGCATCGGACTGGGGCTGGTGATGGTGTTTATGGAAGGTTTGTACCTGCGTACCGGCGACAAAAGGTACGAGCAAATGGCTCGATTCTGGACAAAAATTTTCGCGCTGACCTTCGGAATTGGCGTGGCAACCGGTATTGTGATGGAATTTGAATTTGGGACCAACTGGGCGACCTATTCGCGCTACGTAGGCGACGTATTTGGCTCGGCGCTGGCGGCGGAGGGTATTTTTGCCTTTGCCTTGGAGAGTGGTTTTCTGGGTATATTGTTATTTGGCTGGAACAAGGTCAGCCCCAAAGTGCATTTTATTGCGACATTGGGCGTATGGCTTGGCTCCATGTTTTCGGCGGTGTGGATAGTAGTTGCCAATTCCTGGCAGCAGACGCCGGCAGGGTATCACATCGTTGGTGAAGGTCTCAATGCCCGCGCAGAAATCACCGATTTTTGGGCAATGGTGTTCAACCCATCGAGCGTTGATCGTTTGTTGCACGTATGGATCGGCGCATTTCTGGCAGGTGCATTTCTGGTTTTGAGCGTTCATGCCTGGTACATATTAAAAAAACAGCATATAGAAATTTCGCAAAAGGCTTTTAAAATCGCGCTGGCCGTAGCCGCGGCTGCATCGCTGTTGCAATTGCTCACCGGGCACAAATCCGCTGACGGCGTAGCGCATAATCAGCCTGCCAAACTTGCTGCTTTGGAAGGTCACTTCGACAGCCTCGCCGTTGCCGATATGTTTTTGCTGGGCTGGGTAGATAAAGAAACACAACGCACGACCGGCATCAAAGTGCCTGGAGGGCTGAGTTTTCTGCTACATCAGGATTTTAAAACGCCGGTCAAAGGATTGACCGCCTTTCCCGAAAATGAGCGCCCCACTGCCTTAAATGCGATTTTTCAATTTTATCATCTGATGGTAATGATCGGCATGTTTTTGATTGCGCTTACATGGTACGCCGTTTTCCAGTGGTGGCGCGGCAAGTTATTTGAGCAGCGATGGCTGATGTGGGTGTTCGTCTGGGCGGTATTACTACCACAAATTGCCAATCAAGTCGGCTGGTTTGCTGCTGAAATGGGGCGCCAGCCCTGGGTTGTGTACGGATTACTCCGCACTTCAGATGCTTTGTCGGAAGTGGTCACAGCAAATCAGGTACTGTTTTCACTTATTTTATTTACTTTTATTTATATTTTATTATTTTCGTTATTTATTTATTTATTAAACAAAAAAATACAGCAAGGACTGGAAGACGAAAGTGATACAGAAGATCATCGTCCCAAATTGCAGGAAATAGCAAAGGCAATAAAAGCTTAAAAGAGGCGGAGTTTTGGCGTGCGCTCTAACTTCGTAATCTTTTCACAAATACATTATAGCCAATCTAATATCTATTATCTAACATCTAATGTTCTAAATATATGTTCCTCGGCATTGATTATCCAACCTGGTGGTTTTTAGTGGTCGGCGGCCTGTTCAGTGGCTATGCCATCCTCGACGGCTTTGATCTGGGTGCGGGCGCATTGCATCTGCTTTTCAAAAAAGAAGAGAGTCGGCGTATTGCCCTGAACGCCATTGGACCGGTATGGGACGGCAACGAAGTGTGGCTGGTGATCGGCGGCGGTGCATTGTTTGCGGGCTTTCCAGTAGTGTATGCGTCCATGTTTTCAGCGATGTATATTCCATTTATGCTGTTTCTGGCGGCACTTATTTTCCGGGCGGTTTCCATCGAATTTCGCAGCAAGGAGCCGATGCTTTGGTGGCGCCGGATGTGGGATGTGAGCTATTCTGTGTCGAGTATTTTGCTGGCGCTCTTACTGGGCGTGGTGCTTGGCAACGTGCTGCAAGGCATTGCGCTGGGCGAAAATTTTGAATTCCAGGGACACTGGCTGACATTTCTGAATCCATACGCGCTCATGGTGGGCCTGACGACGGTGTTGCTTTTCGCCATGCACGGCGCCATTTACTTGACCATGAAAACTGAGGGAAGGCTCTTTGCCAAGGTGACTCTGCTGCTCAAGCGGGCGATCATCTTTTTTGTGGTGAGTTTCAGTATTGTCACGGTTTATACCCTCATTTATATTCCGCATCTGTCGGATAATTTCAAACAATCTCCGGCATTGTTTATTGTACCACTGTTGGCATTTCTGAGCATCGCCAATGTGCCACGTTTAGTTTCCAAACGCAAGTATCGGCTGGCGTTTCTGTTTTCCTCGCTAACGGTCGCCTTGTTACTGGTTTTGGTCTCTATCGAATTGTACCCGGTGCTGGTGCTTTCCACGATTGACCCAAAGTACAATTTGACAATTTACAATGCTGCTTCTTCCGAAAAATCCTTAAAAATCATGCTCACCATTGCCGCCATTGGCGCGCCATTGGTAGTGGCATACACCGGCTTTGTATTTTGGACATTCCGGGGAAAAGTGAAACTGGACGAGACGAGTTATTAAAAGAACATTGCCTCAGGAGCCTGTAAATACATAGTCAAATACGTGGAAATGTTTCCGGCGATCCCTTTTTCGCGGGATAAGCGTCAGCGGAGCTGGCAGTAATTTAAGAAAACATCATTTTTTTATACTGATCCTCTAAATAACTTTACTATTTCTTTGGCTTTTTCCACCATAACCTCGTCGTAACGGTTGCCAAGCATAACAATAACCAGATCGCGATCGGGGTCAACGATCAGTACTGCGTAGCCGCCCATTGCCGTGCCGGTATGCGCATAAAACCGGGTGCCGTCTTTCGCATCCTTGATGCCCAAGCCAAAAGCGTAACCGGCAGAAGTACCATCTTTTTTAGTAAAGCAGGTAAAGTATTTTTCCACGGTTGCAGGCTTCAGCAGTCTGCCTTTGAGCAACGCCTGATGCAAATGTACCATATCTTCGGCTGTGCCGACGTAACCGCCGC
Organism: uncultured Saprospiraceae bacterium; assembly: GCA_964596135.1. Lineage (GTDB taxonomy): Bacteria > Bacteroidota > Bacteroidia > Chitinophagales > Saprospiraceae > JADJNW01. The sequence goes on from CAZQTF010000088.1 coordinate 7,653, forward strand.
CGCCAAACTTGCAACTGTTGTCCACTTTGGGCGCTTCTACTCCACGATTTTTATAGACATTCCAGTATTTGTAAAATTTTACAGGATTAACCTGCGCAGCAGGCGATTGATCAAGCCCGATGGTTTCCAACCCCAGAGGATTAAAGAAATTTTGCTGAATATATTCGTCATAAGGTACGCCACTCACCTGCTCCAACACGTGGCACAGAAGCACGTAGCCGAAAGAAGTGTAAGTATAGCCCGTGCCGGGTTCAAATTCGAGTTGGTCATTGATAAACACCGGCAGTGCTTCTTCTACCGTATTGCAATGGTATTTGCTGATTTGTTGCCACTCATTTTTTTTGTAATGGCGCACGCCGCCGGTATGGCTCAGCAATTGGGCGACCGTCACGTCACAGTATTGCTCCGGCAAATTGGGCAGATAAGTTGTGATCGCAGTATCAATATCAAGTTTTCCTTCTTCCATGAGCTTGGCAGCCGCCATGCCAGCAATGGATTTTGACAGGCTGTAGTACCGAAATTGATGCTCCGGTGTAGCGTAAATTTTATTTCTCGCATCTGCCCAGCCAAAAGCTTCTTTCCACACGATCTGGTCGCCAATGCCCACCGCAACAGACACCCCCGGAAAATTATCCAGCAATTCGGTCATCAATTCGCGCCCGGCTTGAATTTCGTGATAATACCGACCTTCGGGCTTGGGGTTATCAGCTCCCTGCGTCCGGAAGGTAGCATACTGCAGCACAAAAAACAGCGCGATCAGGGCAGCAACTCTGGAAAAACTTTTTCGATTGATGGTATTCATAACTCAGTTAAATAAATCCACTGACGTTAGGACGTCAGACTTGGGCATAAGTTACGCTTTGAGCATTTGTTTTGACAAAATTTTGTAATTGCAAAAACGCAGTTAGACGTGCCAGATTTGAGATGCCCGACACGTCTTTCTATTTAACAAATATCGTAAAAAATTGGTAAAAATTGCGATGGCGCATACGAAATTCCCCGCATCAGTACAGCGCCATATCAAAACGCCAGCGATAGTTCTGCGTCAACGGATGCGCACTGCCCCAGGTACGGAAAAGCGCAATAGCCGCCCGACGCGGCAGGTCATTGCAGAAATTTTTGTCTGCTACCGTAGCTTCGATGATGAGTTGGATAGCAGCTTCCCAGTCGCGGTTGCCAATGGCTTCCTGTGCAGCAGCAAGTTTGCGGGCAGCAGGCGAGCCGTCGTTTTCAAAGCTCATCAACTCTGCCAGCGTGCGTACATCTTCCGCGTCGTCGTGGAATTTATCACCCAGGTGAATGTTTTTTACCAGATCAATTGCCTTTGCCGGCTGTGTAAAAGACAGATGCTTTGCCAATGCCATACGCGCCTCAGTCACATCGGGGTTGGCAGCAACAAACAGGTCGAGATTTACCAGTGAATCCACGCTGCCGTCCAGATTGGCGAGCAACTCCGCCAGGTCATTTTTACGTTCGTCGGGCAGGTTTTCGTCCAGCCATTTTAAAATCTGATGACGCGGCAACGCCCCTACAAATTCAGCGATTTCTTCACCCTGATAAAACATCTTCACATTAGGAATACTCATAATGCGATACTCCTGAGCGACCTCGTAATTGGCTTCGGTGTCCAATTTTACCAGAGTAAAACGATCCTGCTGCTCTTCCGCAATTTGCTCAATGACCGGTCCCAGAATTCGGCAAGGACCGCACCATGCTGCCCAAAAATCCACTACGACGGGCTTTTCATAGCTTTTGTCGAGTACTTCGGCTTTAAAGTCTATACTTTTCATATCGTTTCTCATCATTTTATCAATTTGCAAATAAAAATTTTGCACCTGATAGGGGAAAGACCCTTTTAAATACATCTATTAACTAAACAAAGTTCTAAATGAATTTTCTTCTGATCAATGACAAAAGTCCTTTTTTGCCAACTGAAAACGATGAAAATTATCAACAAATATGATTTTACCAACTAAAACCTCACGATATGAAACTGATTATACCTATCATGTTTGCGTTACTAAGCATTCAAGTTTCGGCTCAGCAGGAAACGCTGTTTGATGACTTCGATATCATGGGCGCTTTTGGCGGTCCGATTCTGGAAATTGGCTCCCTCAGCGGCGAGATAGGCGCCGATGTAGGCGGCGGTGGCGCATTGATTGTCAACAATTTTTTCCTGGGCGGCTACGGGATGGGAACTGATTACCCAGAAACCTCGATCAATGGGCGCGATTACAACGTCAGATTCAAGCACGGTGGCTTCTGGCTGGGCTATACCTATCGGGAATACAAGCTGGCGCACCTCTATTCGAGTGTAAAAATCGGCTGGGGCAAAGCGCAACTGCGCCGAAACGGCGAAACCGATTTTACCGATCGCCATTTTACGATGACACCAGAATTGGGCATTGAATTTAACCTGACGGACTGGTTCAAACTTTCTTTTGCCGGCGGCTATCGCTGGGTGAATGGCATCAGCGTTTTGCCCGATTTGGATAATACCGACTTCAGCAGCCCGGTAGGAATTATTACTTTTCGTTTTGGCGGATTTGATAATAGCGACTGGGATTGGGATGAATAAATAACTGAAAGAATTATTGTATCGGGAACAGAAATGGAGTTTATTTCTTCCTCGACTATATCGTTCAGGAACTTGTACCAATCCAAGTGTGGTTCATAAGCATGACAGCCTCCGCGCCAGGGGATACAGGCAGTGTACTCGTGCTGATGACCACACTCCGGGCACCGTGCCATTGTATCGAAGGTATTCCAGATATGACCACAGCCACTGCAAATCCAGTAGGCGCCGCCATCGGGTTCCCAGCCGCATTTCGGGCATTCGATTTTGAGTTCTGCCACGTTTTTGTAATGTTTAATGCGAATTTAAAATAACAAGAAATAATATTTTGGAATCGATTGATTAATCACCCGGCTTTATTATCATAAAAAAGTTTCGGTTTTACAGGATCTCCTTTTTTGATGATACCGCCTTTAATAACCTTGGCGGTAATGCCCCCGTGTCCGAGCATGGCGTTGTAGCCTCCGGGACCGAGGTGCGCCTCCATTTTGGTGCAGGGATGGCAATTGCCGGTCATTTCAAGAATCACATCCCCGATTTCAAATTGCCGGTTGTTGAATGCCAGGAGGTTGACCCCAGACACAACAATATTGCGCCGAGTCAGGGCAGGATCAATTGCTGCCATGCCCAGCAATTTGCCAACGGCTTCGAGATGCTCTGCCTGGATGAGCGTCACCTGGCGATTGCCGCCGCTTTTGCTGTAATGATCGCCTTCCAGTCCATGAGCTTCTGTAACATATACTTCCTCCTTTATTTCGACGGGTGCGTTGCGCTGCGGGCGAATGCCAATCCAATTCACCTCGCCGGTTTGCGGCAGATGATTGATCACTTCTTTGATCGTTAGAGAAGTAGTTGGTTTACTTTTCATAGAATGATAATTTTGGATATAAACCAGTATTTGCTGGAAAAAATTCCATTTAATTATTGCCTTTCATGGCTGTTTGAACATTTGTTTTGACTTTTGAATGTAACTTTTGTAAATTCATGCGTTATACCAACATGTTCTGACCTCAGTATTTTTTCTTCCCCAGTAGAAAAAGCTTCAAATTTTAAAAGATTTTTTAATGTGATTAAATAACCGCCCCGGGCGAGTATTGAGTCAGGCTATTTTTCTAAAACCAAATAACTATCCTTTCTATGAAATTTATTTCATTCTACCCAAATTCCATGCGCTCTTTCGGAGCAGCGCTTACTACGATGCTTTTCACGCTCTTGTTGAACGTTCCATTACAGGTATTCGGGCAATGCAATGCGGATGCCGGCAGCTTTTCTACCCAACAAATTTGTTTTTCAAGTACGGGAGTGACCCTGAGCGCCGTTGCTAAGGGTGATGCCATTGTACCGGATTCATTTCAAACGATTTATGTCCTTACTTCTGGCGATGATTTGGTCATCCGGCAGGTAAACGCCGAACCAAGATTTAACATTGACCCTAATCCAAGCGGTATTTTCACCATTCATACCTTGGTGTATGACTCTACGACCCTTGATTTGGGCACCGTGGAAATTGGCGTCACGACAGGCGGAGAAATCAATGCTTTACTACAGCAAGGCGGCGGAGGCATTTGCGGCTCGCTCGATGTAGAGGGGGTTAAATTCCAGTTCGGCGGATGTGAAGAAACGCCAACCTGCGAAGCAACGGCTGGCACGCTGGTCGCCGGCGATGCGCCCTGTCTCGATTCTACAGCTACGCTCACGGCTACGCGCGGGGAGGCACCTGTACTTCCGGAAGGGTATCAAATTGCGTATATCCTGACTTCTGGCGAAGACCTCGTGATCCAAGCAGTGGATACCGTCCCAAGTTTTACAGTAGATACGACTGGGCGTTTTACGATTCACACGTTGGTGTATGATACAGCAACGCTGAATATTGGAATCATTGAATTTGGCATAACGACAGGCGGTGATGTCAATGCCTTACTGATTCAGGGCGGGGGCGACATTTGTGCAGTGCTCGATGTAGCAGGGGCAATTTTTAATGTACTCGACTGCGACTGTCCGATCAGTGCCGGTGCACTTACGGCGGAAGCCGAAGCCTGCCTTGAAGATTCTACCGTTATGCTTACCGCTGTTCATGAAACAGAACCGATCGTAGCCGATAGTTTCCAGGTGATTTACATATTAACATCGGGTTCAAACCTCGTGATTCAACAGGTGAGCAACAGTCCGGCATTTACGGTGGATACGGCGGGTTTATTTACTATTCACACCTTAGTATATGATACGACAACGTTGAATTTGGATTCTATTGAAATCGGTGTGACTACCGGCGGGGATATTAATGCTTTGTTGATTCAGGGTGGTGGTGCGATTTGCGCAGCACTTGATGTAACCGGCGCACCCATTAATGTCATTACCAACTGCGACTCCCCCGGCGGCGGAGATGATTGCCCGGCAAATGCCGGTACGCTGGTCGCTGATAATGTTGAATGCCTGGGCGACACGGGGCAGGTAACGCTACTGGCAGTGCATGAGATGGATCCGGTTGTTCCTGATAGTTTCCAACTGATCTATGTGCTGACTTTCGGTGAAGACCTGGTCATTCAGGCCTTGGATACTATTCCAAGCTTTACGATTGACTCTGTAGGGCTGTATTCCATCCATACGCTGGTGTACGATTCTACCACGCTGGATTTGAGCATTATTGAATTGGGTGTCACTACTGGTTTTGACATAGATACTCTTTTGACGCAGGGCGGCGGCGACATTTGTGCGGCGCTCGATGTGGTGGGTGCAGCCTTCCGGGTGTATAGCTGCGGTAGTTGCGCGGCGAATCCCGGCAGATTGACTTATACCAGAGCCGGTGGCGGCTTCCAGTGCCTCACGGATGAGCAGATTGTACTATCTGGCACAACCGTTTCTATACCCTTTGTACCAATGGGCTATGAGAAAATCTACGTTTTGACGTTTGGCAATGACTTAGTGATCGAACAGGTGAGCGATCTGCCTGTTTTCGCGGTAGAACACGGAGGCAGATTCAGAATCCACACGCTGGTGTACGATCCCACAACGCTTGACCTGAGCACAATCGAATTTGGCGTCACGACTGGCTTCGACATAAACGACTTGCTGGTGCAGGGCGGCGGCGACATTTGCGCAGCACTCGACGTACGCGGTTTGCCATTTACAGTTCGGGAATGCGAATACGAAGAAGTATATGTCTATCCGAATCCCGCAACAGACTGCATCAACATGGAAATGGCGGTGGACGGAGCCACCCAACGTATTTCGGTTGAACTTCTGGATATGAACGGCAATATTGTGCAACAGTGGCAGTTTGATGGCGGCGCCGATTTACAGGAAACCCTTAACATTGACGAAGTGCTTCCGGGGATATATTTCCTGAGAATAACCTTTGACGGGCGCCTTATTCAGCAAAAACATATCGTGAAAGCCGGATGACCCATTAATCATTTGGCATTTTCTAAGCGGCTTAGATTTAATACTTAAAACAATTTACATATAATATTTCTCATGCGGCTATGCCAGAAGGCATAGCCTTTTTTTATCATTATGCTTTTTATAAAAAAAAACACTACATTAAATGTATTAACACCTAATGTAATAAAATCATTATTTTTTATGACAATAGCCGACAATTATAATGATATTTATTAAAAGCGCACTAACAATAGTCGCATCGCTTTGTTGAAGCCATATCAAAGCTTTGACGGATACCCAAATTATTTACCAAAACTCAAATCAAATTATGAACCTTATTTTTCCTAATTCCAATTGCTCATTGAGAGCTCCTTTTCTTACACTTGTGCTTTCAATCTTACTGAGTTTCCCAACGATACTTGCCGCACAGTGCGATGCTAACGCCGGCACTTTTGCCGCGCAGGAACTCTGCTTCGAGAATGCAGGTGCTACTTTGATTGCTACTCCTGCCGATAATGCTTTAGTGCCCGATGGATATCAAACTTTGTATGTCTTGACCGGCGGCGAAGGGCTGGTCATTCTGCAAGTAAACGAAGAACCCTCCTTTACGGTGGAAAATCCGGCTGGTTTGTTTACGATTCATACTTTAGTGTACGATCCGAATACACTGGATCTGAACATTGTGGTTCCTGGGGAAACGACCGGCTTTGATGTAAACAGCTTGCTGATCCAGGGTGGCGGCACGATTTGTGCAGCATTGGATGTGGCAGGTGCAAAATTCCGTTTTGGTGGCTGCGACGATGGTTGCCCGGCAGAAGCCGGTACGCTGGCAGGCGGCATGGAAGTTTTACTTATAAATGGGGAAGCCACTTTGACGGCAACGATAGAAGAAGCTCCGGCGGTACCGACAGGCTATGAAGTATTGTACGTGCTGACTTCCGGGGAAGGTCTGGTAATTGAACAGGTGGGCGCAGAGCCGAGCTTTACAGTGGATCGCACTGGACGTTTCACGATTCATACTTTGGTGTATGACCCGA
>CAZQTF010000089.1:0-10907 GCA_964596135.1 uncultured Saprospiraceae bacterium
TTAATCGTAAGCATATGACGATACTCGACGGGAAAAAACTGGCACAGGAGATCAAGGCAGAACTGGCGCAGGAGGTAAGTCGGATTCGCCAAAACGGCGGCAAAACGCCCCATCTGGCGGCAGTTCTGGTTGGCGAAGACCCTGCAAGCCAGGTGTACGTTCGCAATAAGGTGCGCTCGTGCGAAGAAGTCGGTTTTTCTTCTACCCTGATCAAAAAAGACGCCACCATCAGCGAAATGGAACTACTGCAAATCGTAGCGGAGTTAAATCAGAGTGAAGATATTGATGGCTTCATCGTGCAATTGCCACTGCCCAAACACATTAATGAAGAGAAAATTACCTTAGCAATTGATCCCCGCAAAGATGTAGATGGCTTTCATCCGGTCAATTTCGGGCGCATGGCGCAGGGTTTGCCCGCATATTTACCCGCGACGCCGTTTGGCATTATCGAAATGTTGCGCCGTTACAATATCCCCACCATGGGCAAGGAAGTGGTGGTGGTAGGGCGTAGCAATATTGTTGGAACACCTATCAGCATTCTTCTCTCGCGCAAAGCATATCCTGGCGATGCAACCGTCACCATTTGCCATAGTCGCACGAAAGACATTGCCGTGCATACTCGTCGAGCCGATATTCTGGTTGTTGCCATTGGTCGCGCCGATCTGATTACCGCCGATATGGTCAAAGATGGGGTGGTCGTGATTGACGTAGGGATGAACCGAGTTGAAGACGCTTCTGCCAAAAGTGGATTCCGCCTGCGGGGCGATGTACATTATGAAGAAGTGGCTCCTAAATCGAGTTTTATTACACCGGTACCCGGTGGCGTGGGGCAGATGACAGTCGTTTCTCTGCTATTGAATACCCTGAAAGCCAGCAAGAAAGAAATCTACGGTTGAAAGAACAAGATGTTTACAAATTCTGAAATAATATTTCAAAAACAAAAAACATGCATCCCGTCTCCGTCACCACTCCGGCGGGCGAAGCAAGTCCCAAACTTTATGAATTGCATCGAAGGAAACAAAAAGATCATAGGGCAGATTATAAATGTATTACAATTAATTGATAATCAAACTTATGCCCAGTCGCTCGATATTTTTAAAGGCGCTTCCATCGGACAACATTTCCGTCACATCATTGATTTTTATCTTTGCCTCCTGAAAGGAATGGAATCCGGTGTGATTGATTATGCCTCACGCGACCGCAACCCCAATATCGAAGTGGATGCGCATTATGCGCAGGCGGCTTTCCAACAGGTGTTCCACGCCATCGAGCAGATTTCGGAAAGCCAACCGCTACAAATCATCGGAGATTTTTCAGATCATAGCCACGCCGGTCGCCCCCTGTTGCATTCTTCGGCAGGCAGAGAACTCATGTTTGCCCACGATCATGCCGTACATCACCTGGCAATCATCAAAATCGGCATGCAAACGGTCGCCCCATACCTGGAATTAAACAGTAATCTGGGCGTAGCGCCTTCCACTGTAAAATACCGCTCCGAAACGCCTTTAGCCGCCAGTAAAAACAAGCATTGAAACAATCAAGGAAAATGCAATGAATTTTTACCGCTTTCGGATTGCCATAAACCCTGATCAGGCTGAACTTTTACTCGCGTTCCTGAATGAATTACCTTTCGATTCCTTCCAAGAAACGGATCATTATTTAGATGCTTATCTGCCGGCTTCTGCCGATGCCGGGACAGCAGAAGCGGAATTAATCAAATTGCAGCATCAATTCTCATTTTCTTACGAAAAAGAAGAAATTGCAGCGCGCAACTGGAACGCGGAGTGGGAAGCCAATTTCCAGCCGGTACTGGTGGATCATTTCTGTAATATTCGAGCTGATTTTCACCCGCCGGCGCCAAATGTGAAATACGAACTGGTCATCAATCCCAAAATGGCTTTCGGGACAGGGCACCACGAAACGACCTATATGATGATCAAAATGATGCAGGGGTTGCCATTTGCAGGAGCCAAAGTTCTTGATTACGGATGTGGTACTGGTATTCTGGCGATTCTGGCTTCTAAAATGGGCGCCTCGATCATAGATGCGGTGGATATTGAGCTGGAAGCCTACCAAAACACACTCGAAAACACACAAATCAACAATGTGGACAACATTCAGGCAATCCATGGCACGCTCGACAATGTGCTGGACTCTGGCTACGACATCATTCTGGCGAATATCAACCGCAACGTCATCCTGGATTCCCTGCCCGCGCTGCACCAAAAACTGAAACGAAACGGCATTTTGCTTATTTCGGGTATTTTGCAGGCAGATGTTCCCATTTTGCTGACTTTCATGCAGGATTATCGCTTTACACTGGATGGAAAACTCGAAAAAGGAGATTGGGCTTGCCTGAAATTGTTAAAATAAACATCATTCCCAATTATTATTTGTCTTTCTGACGTTTGTATTGCAATCTCCAATCCCGGTTGTAACGTTATCTTGTTGTAATTTGCGAGGCTCTAAATGTAACAAAAAGGCAATACAGACATTCCTGAAAAGGCGATTATTGCCTTCATTCAAATCGATCACAAGTTGTAAAACCGAAGGATAAAAATTCTAAATAGAATGAGAAAGCTATACCTTTTATGCGTTTTATGCACTGGAATTATTTTTAATATGTCAGCGCAAAAGCTCGAAAAATTTTCAGAAGACCGCGCAGAATTCGCCGCGCAGTTGGGCACGTACATGACCGCCAGCAAGCAACAGACGCTGGAAAATATCTACAAAGAGTTTGAAAAAAATTTTAAAGGCGGCATGTTTTCGGATGAAGAATTCCAGCAAATCCTGAAAACCAGCAACGCCATGCTTCAATATCGCATGACTGCCAGCCCATACTTCATGGATTATCTCAACGCGCTTATGGCGGTGAAAAAGACGGAAAACCCGGAGCAAATATTCAAAGACTGGCATGTCATTCTCGATGCAATGCTGGCGGATATCGAAAATCAGCGGCTCAATCCCTTTCTTGAATTTGTACGTTTTTCCAAGGATTTTTTTGAAGCAAAAAAACTACGTGATTCTGAACTTGGCACCAACTGGTACGCGCTGACCGACCAGTTTCAGTGGCGCTATGAAAACAAACAGCCATTGCTTGTTTTTGAAAAACTCGACTTGATGGCCGGGCACAAACAAGATTCTATTTACATCTACGAAACCGCCGGTGAGTATTTTCCTGTGGAACAAATCTGGCGGGGCAAGGGTGGAAAAGTCACCTGGGAACGACTCGATATGCCAGAAGTCTATGCAGAACTGGGCGAGTACGAATTGGAAACCAAAAAGAGTCTGTACGAAGTAAAACAAGCCAAATTGACCTATCCTCAATTTTTTGGCAACCGGAAAATTCCCGGCTCTTTCAGCGATAAACTGGTGTTTGGCAATGATGCAACGCTTGGCTCCTATCCTCGGTTTGAATCCAACGACCAGCGACTGGAAGTAAACGATCTCGGTCGAGATATCAAGTTTACAGGGGGATTTCGATTGCAGGGCGCCACCGTCTATGGCTTCGGCACCAAAGACAACAAAGCCGAAGTCTCGGTTGAAGACGCCAAAGCCAGAATGAAATTCAGGGGATCCGCAGAATTGTTTACCATTCGCCGGGGCGAGCTTATCGTCGCGGATCGGGTGGAAACGGTTATGTACTTTGATCGGGACTCGATCTATCATCCTTCGGTCAACATCCGTTACAATATTGATAAAAACGCACTGCAACTGTCGCGCGGCGAGCGCGGCAGCGATCGCAATCCGTTTTTTAGCTCGGTGCACCAGCTAAATATAGAAGCCGAAGATATTCAGGTTTATTTGAACACTGATTCCATCGTCATCGGCAGGCAAGTGATCAAACCCTCCTTCAAAACCGACGTTCATTTTGAATCCCTCAATTATTTTAATCAAAATGATTATCAACGCATTCAGAACATTGCAACAGTCAATCCCATTGCCATCATGAAAGTGACGGCTGAACGGGAGAAGACGCGTCTGATTGACGCCGATCTGCTGGCAAAGCGTATTAACGCCAAATTTACCGTTGATAACATTAAAAGTTTGTTGTATGACCTTGTGGCACAAGGTTTTATAAATTATGACAACGAAAAGCAACTCATCGAAGTCAAAGATAAAGTGTTCCATTACGCAGATGCTGATCAGAAAAAAGTAGACTACGACCTTTTGAAAATCCGCTCTACTTCCGATAGCACCAACGCCGTTATAAATATCAAAGATAACTCGATACTCATCAATGGTGTACCGCGCGTAGAATTCAGCAAGCGCCAGCGAGTAGGTCTTATTCCTGTCGGCAACCAAATTTTGATCAAACCGAACCGCAATATGGACTTCGATGGCAAGCTATTTGCCGGCTACAGCTCTCTGGAAGGCAAAGATTTTTATTTCGACTACAACAAATTCCAGATTGCGCTGGATTCTGTCCGCTACTTTGATTTATTTGTCCCCTCCGACTCCTTAGATGCTGAAAATCAACCCGTAGCATTTTCGATCGCTTCGCGTATTGAGCATCTGAAAGGCGTGCTGCTCATTGACGCACCAAGCAATAAATCGGGGCAGGAAGACATTCTGATCTTTCCCTCCTTGCAAACCAAAGAAAATGCTTATGTTTTTTATGATCTTGAAGCCGATTCTATTCAAACTTACCCCCGTGATTCTTTTTATTTTCGGATAGCGCCATTTAGTTTTAATCATTTGGATAAATTCACTGCCAAAGATATTCAGTTTAAAGGCGAATTACATTCAGCAGATATTTTCCCCGACTTCAAGGAAACCTTGAAGCTACAGGAAGACGACTTTTCGCTGGGCTTTATCAGCAATACACCCAAAGAGGGCTATCCAGTGTATCAGGGGAAAGGCACTTACATCGGTAACGTAAATCTTAGCAACAAAGGACTCCTCGGTGAAGGCAATCTCAAATATCTCGGCGCTTCGATTGACGCCAAAGGTATTTTCTTCAAACCCGATGAAATGAATGCCCGCGCCGATCAATTCAATCTCGAAGAAGATCGTCTCAATCAGGTTCAAACACCCAAAGTGCGCGGCATAGATGTAAGCATTGACTGGCGCCCTTATCAGGATAGCATGTATATTCGTTCTGAAACAGCACCGTTTAAACTCTTTAATAAAGAAGATCATACTCTGAGCGGAACACTCATTCTTACTCCTGGTGGTTTGAAAGGCGATGGCACGCTGGATTGGAATAAAGCCAGTATGGCATCAGAATTATTCTCCTTTGGCGCTTTCTCAACCAAAGCGGATACCACCGATTTAAAAATAAAAGCACCCGGCGCAGAGAATATAGCCTTGCGCACTTCCAACGTGAAAGGCGATGTGGATTTTGACAAAGAAATCGGAACATTCAAGGCGAATGACGAATTCCTCGTCACTACCCTCCCCTACAACCAGTATGAGACCTCCATGAATGAGTTTTCATGGGATATGAAAAAAGAACTCATTACCTTCCAATCCGATGCGAACAAACTGGGAAGCTTTCTTTCCATTCATCCCGACCAGGACTCGCTCCGTTTCCAGGGTCAAAATGCCTCTTACGATCTGAAATCCAGTGAATTAAAAATAAGCGGTGTGCCTTATATTGTTGCCTCCGATGCATTCGTTTATCCCGATAGTGGCTACGTAGAAATTAAACCCGGCGGTGTGATGACCGTGCTCGAAAATGCAAAAATCGTTTGCGATACCGTGAATAAAAACCACGTGATCAATCGCGCTACCGTCAATGTGCTGGGTCGCCGTGTCTATCGCGCCAGTGGCTTCTACGAATACAACATTGCCAGCAAAGAACAAGAGATTGAATTTCAGGATATTACGGGTCAACCTATCGGCAAGGGCAGCTACAAGGAAAAACGTTCGGTTACCCGCGCTAAAGGCGAGGTAAAACCAGAAGCGGATTTCTACATTGACCAAAAAACGCAGTTCTACGGCATCATCAGCCTAAGTGCGGAGACTAAAAACCTCCAGTTCGACGGATTTGCCCGCTTAAATGCAGATAAGCTGCCCAGTCCCTATTGGTTTACCATCAGTAGCGAAGGCGACAAGCAGGATCTCGCCATTCGGTACGATACGCCCAAGAGCGATCAGGGAGAACCCCTCGAAACAGGCTTGTACCTGAGCAAAGAGCGTGCTCAAATCTATCCGCGCGTGATGATGCCCCTGCATTTTCGCAAGGATCGCGCGATCTTCCCGGCGAAAGGCATCTTTAAATATCTGGAAAACAAAGATCAGTTCATCTTTGGCGACTCGGCGAAAGTACTTGCCAACACACTGCGCGGCAATCGGTTCCTGTTCAAAAACAGTGACGGCAGCGTGGAAGCGGAAGGCAGATTTACCTTAGGCTCCGGCTTGAAATACGTCAAAATTGACGCCGCTGGTTTTGCTAAAACCGCTTTCCCACCAATCATTGAGAATCCTGAATTGGTGAGTGACACCGCTTCCCTCACGGAACCGCTTCAGGAAGAAGCGCCAGCCATGCCTGTCACCGCCGAATTGATGCTGGGCATTCAGTTTCAACTGCCAGAACAATTGCTAAAAATTTTGTATAATGACATTACTTCCAGTTTTGACGCTGCGATCATTCCTTACCTGACGGATGTCAATTTTTACAAAAAAGCAGCCTCCGAATTATTCCCCAATAACACGGAAGTCGAAACCGCCATCACCGGTATGAGTTCGGGTTATCTCGATATTCCCAAGAAATTTAATCCTTATACCTTCGTTTTCAGCCGTGCTAAAATGAAATGGGACGCAGATTATCAGTCGTTTATAAGCACCGATCCCAAGATTGGCATCACCAGTATCAATGGCGAACCGATTCACAAGATGATGACCTGCTACATCGAATGTCGGATGCCCTCCAACGAGGATGACCGCCTCTATGTGTACATCAAAACCAGCAGCGAACTGGTGTATTTCTTTGGCTACAAACAGGGTATTCTGAGCATCACCTCGAATAATCCGCAATTTACCGAAGTGCTTAATAGCATGAAGGATAAAGACCGCGTTTTCAAAATGCCCGACGGCGAAACCTACGAAATTCAACCGGTAGAAATCAGTGATGCGCAGCTCTTCCTGCGCCGTATGCAGGCGGTTGGCAAATAGACAACCATGAATTGCGAAAAAATAATACATCAGGGTTCAAAGTTTTAATACTTTGAGCCTTTTTTATTTGTATTCAGGAATCATTTCCAGTTTAATACCGTTTTCACTTACATTAAGACATATTTACTTAAAATGAATCGCTTGTTTGTCAAAAGTTTGAATAATCGTACTTCCGACCTCTAACTTTTTAACTTAATACAAGCATGTTATACAACTGGATTGTCCGGGTGGCGCCCGGAGATGATTAAATTTCAGGATTCCGACAGACAATATGGCAAGACTCAAACTTCGTGGCAAAGATCTGATCGCGATTGGCTACACCGAAAGCCCGGCAATCGGCACAGCGATCGGCATCATGCATCAACATTACAAACGGGCAAACGCCGATGAGGCATTGGCAATCCTCCAACGCATCCTGGAAAATCCGTATGATTTTTTGCAGGACGAGCATCTTGCGCCCATCAGCCGTCTTTTGCTGCAAAACGCCGAACGTGCGGCAAAAGCCTTTGCCTTATCGGAAAAACCCTTGATGTACGAAGCTTATGGATTGGAAAATATTGAAGCAGGCGCAGTCGCTCAGATGCAAACCGCGATGCGATTGCCCGTGACCGTTGCAGGTGCACTGATGCCCGACGCACACGAAGGATATGGCTTGCCGATTGGCGGTGTATTGGCAACCGAAAACGCGGTAATCCCGTACGGTGTTGGCATGGATATCGGCTGTCGCATGTGCCTGACCGTGTATGATCTGAAACCCGCATTTATTGCACAAAACCGCGCCAGATTGAAAGAAATATTACTTGAAAACACCCGCTTTGGACAAGCTGCTTTTGACAAACCTTTCGACGATGAAGTATTAACACGTCCGGAATTTCGGGAAATTCCTGTTTTAAAGAAGCTGAAACAAAAAGCCGTTGAGCAGATTGGCACATCCGGTTCGGGAAATCACTTCGTAGAATTTGGCGTGGTCCATATCATGGATCCCAACAATGAATTTCATTTACCAATCGGTGAATACATTGGCATTTTATCGCATTCCGGGTCGCGGGGTTTTGGCGCCAATATTGCTCAGCACTTCACCAAAGTAGCGATGGAAAAAACGCCATTGCCCAAAGAAGCAAAACACTTAGCGTGGCTCCCGCTGGATGACGAAGCAGGTATGGAATACTGGCTCGCGATGAATCTCGCCGGCGACTATGCTTCCGCCAATCATCGGCATATCCATTTGCGTCTGGCAAAAGCATTGGGCGAAAGCCCGATAGCAAAAGTTGAAAACCACCACAACTTCGCCTGGCGCGAACAACTCCCGGACGGTCGGGAAGTGATCGTACACCGCAAGGGCGCAACTCCGGCGGGTGCGGGCGTACTCGGCATCATTCCCGGTTCGATGACTGCGCCTGGCTTTATCGTACGCGGCAAAGGACACGTGCCGGCAATCAATTCGGCTTCACACGGCGCAGGGCGTAGAATGTCGCGCCGCAAAGCCCAGGAAACATTCACACCATCGCAATTAAACAATTTTTTGCAGGTGCATAACGTCGAACTAATCGGTGGTGGATTGGATGAAGCGCCGTTTGCCTACAAAAACATCGAACAAGTGATGGCATTTCAAAGCGATCTCGTAGAAACGATCGGCACATTTCTGCCCAAAATCGTGCGTATGGACAGCGCGTAGGCGGATATCGTTCATCGCCAAACAATGGGCTACGATAAGCCACTTTGTAGCTCCGGTTTTTCCTGCCGAAACTGCACAAAAAACGCCAGTGCTTCCGGATTGCGCATGGAATCTACATTTGCGGCTTTTTCAATCGCACGCCCCAACAGGATTTTTTTCACCGGCGCTTCCATTTTCTTGCCGCTAATGGTGTAAGGAATATCCGCTACCGCAATGATTTCATCGGGTACGTGGCGCGGTGAATATTCTGTTTTTAAGGTATGATTGATTTTTTGTTTCAACGCATCGGTCAGCGTCTCGCCGGCATTCAACAACACAAACAACGGCATGTAATGCTGACCACCGCTCAACTCAAGGTTGACAATCAGGCTGTCTTTTATTTCCGGCACTTTCAGCAAGGCGCTGTAAATCTCACTGGTGCCGATGCGCACGCCCTGGCGGTTCAAAGTAGCATCCGAACGACCATAAATAACAAGCGTTCCCCGATTGGTAATTTTTACCCAGTCGCCATGCCGCCAAATTCCGGGATAGGTATCAAAATAACTACCCAAATACTTCTGCCCATCGGGATCATTCCAGAAATAAATCGGCATGGAAGGCATCGGTTCGGTAATTACCATCTCTCCTACTTCTTCTTCTACCGGATAACCGGCTTCATCATAAGCGTATAATGCGCAACCCAGCGCACGACACTGAATTTCACCTTCGTAAACCGGCTCCAACGGACAACCTCCCACAAAAGCCGTGCATACATCGGTGCCTCCGCTCATCGAACAAAGCCACACATCCGGCTTAATGCTTTGATACACCCAGTCAAACGCTTCCGGCGGCAACGGCGATCCCGTAGAACCAATAGAACGCAAGTGTTTCAAATTAAAATCCTGACCAGGATGTAAATTTTTCTGCATACACGCTACTAAATACGGCGCGCTCGTACCAAAATGCGCAATGTTCGCTTGTGCAGCAAATTGCCACAATACATTCAGATCGGGAAAACCCGGACTACCGTCGTATAGTACCGCTGTAGCGCCCACCAGCAACGATGCCTGCACAAAATTCCACATCATCCAGCCGGTAGTGGAAAACCAGAAAAAGCGTTCCCCCGGATGCACATCATTATGCAGCGCTAAATATTTGTAATGCTCCAGCAACACCCCGCCATGCGCGTGCGTGATCGCCTTAGGCAGCCCTGTAGTACCGGAAGAATACAATACCCAGATCGGATGCGCAAAAGGAACCGCTGCAAACGTCAGTGGAGCATCCGTATTCGCCGTTGCTTCCGACCAGATAATGCTATTGGGAATGGTTGCAATATCCGTTTGCGAATGTAAATACGGTATGATAATCACTTGCTCCAGCGTAGGCAGCCTGGCGCACAACTCTTCTACTGTTGCCCTTTTATCAAAAGGCTTTCCGCTGTAATGATAGCCATCTACCGCAATCAAAACCTTGGGTTCGATCTGTTGAAAGCGGTCCAGCACGCTGTTGACGCCAAAATCCGGCGAACAACTCGACCACACCGCGCCCAGAGAACACGTAGCCAAAAACGCCACCGTCGCTTCCGGAATATTGGGCAGGTACGCCACTACCCGATCGCCGGTTTGCACGCCCGTCTGGCGCAGATGCGCGCTCAACGCCGCCACCTGCTGCCGTAAGTCTGCCCAGGATATCTCCGTCAAGCCCTGTTGCTCCGACTGAAAAATCAATGCCGGATGTGCATCGGTGTAACTACGAAATACATGCTCAGCGTAATTCAGCGTACTACCGGCAAACCACTGCGCATGCGGCATTGGTTCCGCCGATAATACCTCACGGTACGGCGTATGACTGATAATCCGAAAATATTGCCAGATAGACTCCCAAAAAGCCGCCGGTGACGCGACCGACCAGCGCCACACCTCCTCGTAGGTCGTAAAAAACAAGCCGCGTTGCTCGTATAACCAGTCTAAATACATGCGTAAATTGGATCCTTGCCGGAAAGACTCGGTAGGTTGCCACAAAACAGGCGGTACGGTCGGTATCATAGTTCAATTCTATTTGAGTAACTCCGTAAAGATACGGAAAAACCTTATTATCATCACCTATTACCTAACTACCATCACCTATTACCTAA
>CAZQTF010000089.1:11007-14470 GCA_964596135.1 uncultured Saprospiraceae bacterium
AATCCTGATTCTTACCTCGTTTTTCGTTTGATAGGTTTACCATTAGAAGGAAAAGTAGTTGTACGACTACCTTTATTTTATCACTATTCTATTAAAAAACACCTTATGCAACAAAACATGCTTCTGATGCGCCTGTATTATGGCGTTGTTATTGTATTACTGACATTTTTAACCGCTTGCGAAACCGATGATCCCGAAACATCCGCTATGGACGGCGCTGTATTGCTGATCATAGACGAAGACAGCATAGACAACGGCAATCCACCTAATAATTTCTCGGAAACGGACGTCAATGATCAATTGGCAGAACTGGGGTTGCGCCTTCCGCTCCGCTATTTCCAGGAAAATATCGGCAAAACGATTGATCTGTTTACCGGCGACGTCGGCGATGAAGGCTGGCACGCGCTTAAAACCATCCCCGACAGCTGGAAAAACGCCGGACCTACCAATAATGGCGCACAAAACTATCTGCTGGCGGGTCCCCGGCTCGGCGCAAAAGTCCCCGACGATGACCGGGAAGTACTGTTAGACAAAATACCCGACGTTACCCCGCTTCGCGCGACGGGTTTGACTATGCTGATCGGCACAACCGTGCTGGCAGTCGTCTATGACAGCGATGTCAGTATCAATTATTCGCCGTTGCTCGGCAATTTACAGGGCGCCAACCTGGGTATCGTCGCTTTTGACGTCCTTGCGGTCACAGAACGGAAAGATGGCTCTACTTCATCTTTGCCGCGCGTTACCGTGCGGATCAGAAACGCGAGCGAAGTTGCCGATACTCCGTTGTTGTTGTTTGCCAATGCGCCCGTACCTGCGTCTTTCTCCGAACCTTTCGACGTAGTACCGCCCGCCAATGGCGCTGCACCGGTGCTGACGCCCGCGCCATAATCCACCGGAAGAGGTAGCAAAAAAAATCAGCCGTTTAGCGCCAACAAATCCGTAAAAAAGAAGGGTGCAATCGTTAATAAAAACGATGCACCCTTGCTAAAACAAATTTACATTATGCACGAATAATTATAAAATTGCAATCTGCCTGCATCAATGCAGCTTTTACTTTTATTTATACGCTATTGCGAAAAGGAATGCGGCTGATTTGCCTGTACTCCGGAGAAGTAGCACCAAACACTGACTTTACATACCGCTTCACCTGGGCAGCAAACGGCACAATGCTCTTATTTCCCAGATACAGCAGACGATCCCGTTGGCGGCGGGCAGCTTCAACTTCCGAGACAGCGTTGATCACCAGCGTATTGGCTTGGCGCAACTCCATTAAAAACAATTGTAACGCTCCCACTTGCAACTCCGATTCATTGGGTTGAAGCAGGTTCGTTTTGCAACAGTGAAACCAAACGCGCCAGGTGCTCGATCTTCTGGTCGTACGATTGCTGCGAAGAAGAGCGCGTTTTGGCGGCAGTAGCGTCGCCGTTTTCACCGTTGATGGCGGGTGCATCTTCGGCAGCGGTTGCTTCTACCTCCGGCGTTTCGGCAGTAGCCTGTTTGCTTGAGCGTTTGCCGGTGATCTTGCGCTGAATACCCTTGGCATCTTCCAGGGTTTGCGCGTTCGCACCGCTCGCAGCCAAAGCATTGACGATCCTCGTCACTAAAGAGGGTAAGCCTTTAAACAATGTTCGGCGTTGATTCACCGCATTGCTTTCCCGGGTTTGGTAGTCAATCAATTGATCCAGTGACGTACGGGCTTCCGTCAGTAATTGTTGCAGCCCATTGACCTGCAGTTCGGGGCTGGCAGGATTGTACATCGCCCCCAGATGAATGCATCGTGCAATCAGCTCTTCCAGACTTGCCACATTCTTGGCATGACCGACTTCAGAATTACTTTTTCCTTTCATAGGAAATAAATTTAGGTGAATAAATAAAATGACCAACATCTGCACCGCGCAACATTATCGCCAAAACGCGTCGTTGTGCCGGCGCCAGGAGCAACCTGAAGTTTGTGTATGATGATGAATGTAATAGAAATGCCTGAAAGCGGAGATGTACTTGATTGGGCAGCGTAAAAATACGCACAAAACAAGATATACGCAAGCCCGCAGCAAAAAAAAAGTATAACAAAAGAAAAAATACTTACAAAAAATGCCTTTTGCTGTAACAAAATACAGCAACCGACGTATCCTAGCATAAAGAAATACAAGATATGATCAAGAAGTGTTCAGGTCAGCCAGCCTTACGGGGTTACGATACGCCCCCGCATATCAAAAAAAGACCATTAGCCGACCAACGCACCGCGTGGCGCGGGCACTTGCTGCCGAAGCAATGGACAAACTATAATTGAACATGTATGTATAAATGCCGTTGTTAAAGATACCTCGCTGCGCTCGGCATCTTGAACAACGGCATTTATTTCTAATTTTGTCCATTGGCTTAATTCTCAATCATCATACATTTTATAACACAACCGTTTCTTGCTGCTTGTAGCTATAAATTATTAACAATCAACTCTGAAAGATCATACACCATCACCTCCTCCTGTTTATCCTTCGCTTTCACGCCATCGCTCATCATTGTCAAACAAAAAGGGCAATTCACGGCTATAATATCGGCTTTTGTCGCCAAAGCTTCTTCCGCTCTTTCAATATTGATGCGCTTATCGCCCGGTTCATCTTCTTTCCACATTTGAGATCCGCCAGCACCGCAGCACAAGCCATTTTGTCGGGAACGTTTCATTTCGACAAGATCGCCATCCAACTCCGCGAGCACGGCACGAGGCGCTTCATATACGCCATTGACGCGACCGAGATAGCAGGAATCATGATACGTGATGCGCTTGCCTTGGAAGGTGCCGCCCTCCTTGAGCTTGATGCGCCCCTCGTTGATGAGTTGCTGCAACAACTGCGTATGATGTACCACATCATAATGACCACCCAGCGCCGGATATTCATTTTTCAAAGTATTAAAACAATGCGGGCAAGCCGTCACAATCTTTTGTACATTATACATTTTCAGCGTTTCGATGTTTTGCAACGCTGTCATCTGGAACAGGAATTCGTTGCCGGCCCGCCGTGCGGGATCACCTGTGCAGCTTTCTTCATTGCCGAGAATTGCAAATTTCACGCCAACAGTATGCAAAATTTTGGCGAAAGCCAGCGTTACTTTTTGCGCGCGTGCATCATAACTTCCAGCGCAACCTACCCAAAATAAAATTTCCGGCGCCTCGCCGGCCGCGGCATAATCCGCCATTGTTTTTATTGTAAAATCAGCCATATTTTTATTATATAGGCGGTTTCAACCACCAGCATTTATTAAATTTATTAGTTCAGCGGCCAAAACGCGCCGTTACATTCTACATTTCTTTCGCCCAGGCATCGCGATCTACACTCATCGCCCAGGCGGAGCCGCCATTTTCAATGCTGTTGAACAAAGGCATCCATTCCGTGGGACCAGCGGATTCGGTCAAAATCTCATTGCGTCGCATTTTCAGGATCG
This sequence comes from uncultured Saprospiraceae bacterium, assembly GCA_964596135.1. Taxonomy (GTDB): domain Bacteria; phylum Bacteroidota; class Bacteroidia; order Chitinophagales; family Saprospiraceae; genus JADJNW01. The sequence goes on from CAZQTF010000089.1 coordinate 14,449, forward strand.
GATCGAGCGGATTGATCAGCAC
>CAZQTF010000090.1:0-14433 GCA_964596135.1 uncultured Saprospiraceae bacterium
GGAAGAAGCACCCGCAACATTGACGCGCGTACCTTACAAGAGCAAATTCAAGCTTGATTATGTTGGTGGGGGCGCTGGCGTAGGGGTAGGCACCAGTAGTTCCTTTGGCACCAATACCGGTATTGCTGGTGCAGTGGACTTGCTGTTCAGCGATATTTTGGGCAACAACCAGTTTTTTACCAGCCTTGCCATCAATGGCGAAATCACTGATTTTGGGGGAGCGGTCTCTTACATCAATCGCAAATCCCGCCTCACTTGGGGTAGTACGATTTCGCACATTCCATTTCGCAGTGCATTTTTTGGCAATAGCGGGTTGGAAGAATTGCCCCTCGATGGCGGTAGTATTCTTTCGGTAGCCGATACCTTTTTTATACAGCGTATTTTTGAACAAAAATTAGGCGGTTTTGCCGCATATCCTTTTTCCACCACGCTCCGCTTAGAGGGCAATGCTTTTTTCTCACGCTATAGTTCGCGGGTAGATCAGTATGTGAATTATTACCAGGCAATCCCCATCGGTGGTAATTCTTACGCCAGAGGTTCCTATTTTGGGCAGGATCGCGACAAAGTGGATAGCGAACCAGGCTTTAATCTAATTAACGTCGGAGCAGCTTTTGTTGGCGACAATTCCTACTTTGGGCTGACGGCACCGCTCAAAGGCTACCGCTTCCGCTTCGGTGCCGATCAATATTTTGGTGATTACCAATTTACTGCCGCTACCATAGATTACCGAATTTATAAATTTTTGAAACCCTTCAGTTTTGCATTCCGCGCGATGCACTATGGTCGCTACGGTGAAGACAGCGATGCCTTTTTCCCGATTTACGTGGGCAGTCCCTGGTATGTGCGTGGCTATAGCTCAAGCAAAACCGATCAGATGCTGGCAGAAAATAATTTGTCTTTTGACAATTTGGTAGGAAGCAAAATCGGCGTTGCCAATTTTGAAATCCGTATTCCGTTTACCGGACCTGAGAGATTGGCGCTCATAAAATCGGGCTTTTTGTTTACCGACCTCAATTTTTTTGCCGATAGTGGCATTGCCTGGACGGATTTTGACCAACTCAATCCCCCGGCGGACTCCAACTTTCTGAAAGCCGAACCGATTTTCAGTCTCGGCGCATCGGTTCGCATCAACCTGTTTGGCGCTATTATTCTGGAGCCGTTCTATGCGGTGCCGATGCTGGACAATGCCAAAGGTGTATGGGGACTGAATTTTATACCTGGCTGGTAGCGAATTTCTAATGCCTCGACAAAACAAGAGTCATCCTGAATTCCAGATTCGGATGACTCTTGTCACGGAGGGTTATTTTTCTTTTTTGGCTCTAATAAAATCCTGTGCCACCGTTTTTAATGTGCAATTGATCGACTCCACTTTTGCCCCCGATTGCAAATCAAATTTAAAAATTTTATTCGACTCGCCCCATAAGTCTTGTTTTTGCTGGCAACTAATAGTGACAATTGTCACGAGGTAACGAAAGAGGAAGATGCGATTGATTGTATGGTGTCTTAAGGGCAAAAAAGACGGCATTCTTTATCTGAATGTTAACTTTTCCAAACAGGAAAAGATTTTGCAACAAATCTTTCAACTCGCCGGATTACATTGTGTCGATCAATTGTCTAAAATCACGATGAAGACAGTCATTATAACAGGCGGCGCCCAAGGCATTGGCAGGATCACGGCAGAAGTGCTGGCAACAGCAGCCTGGCAAATTGCCGTGTTGGATTACGATGCAGAGGCGTTAGCCGAAATCTCGGCAAGCTGGGATGACAAAATTTTCACTTTGCTTTGCGATGTCGCCAATGAAATTGAAGTGAAACGGGCTGTTCAAGCAGTGATCCAACGCTTCGGGCGGCTGAATGGCTTGGTGAATAACGCTGCGACCAGCGCGAATCAGCCAGTCGAACAACTGGATACGACCAAATGGAATCATGTTCTTGCCGTCAACCTGACTGGACCGATGTTGATGGTGAAGCATTGCGCCAAGCACTTGCGCCGACAAAATGGAAGCGTTATCAATATTGGTTCCACACGGGCGCATATGTCAGAACCGAATACCGAGGCATATTCGGCATCCAAAGGTGGGTTGCTGGCACTCACACATGCTCTGGCAATAAGCCTCGGACCGGAAATTCGGGTTAATAGTATCAGCCCAGGCTGGATTGATGTATCGAATTATAAAAAGGCAAGCCTTCGGCAACCGGAAAAGTTGTCTGAAGCAGACCACTCACAACACCCCGTAGGCAGGGTCGGTACGCCGTATGATATCGCCGAAATGGTTCTTTTTTTACTGTCTGACAATGCCGGCTTTATTACAGGACAAGATTTTATTGTAGATGGTGGCATGACGAAGAAAATGATCTACCTATAACATTTTAACCATTTGTTAAGATTTTGATATTTGAACTACTTGTCTTAAATACGGTTTTAAATTCTTAATTTCGGGAGTCTTTTTTAAATCATCATTATGAGCAGAAAATTAATAAGAATTGTAGCTATTCTTTTCTCCATCATTATTTTTATTGGCGCTATTTACCTCTACACTACAGGTTATTTTAATAAAAATAAAGAGCCCCAATTGGAGGAGGGCGCCGCCGCCCGTCCGGCTGCGATGCGTGGCGAACCAGGCGAAGGAGCGGCTATTCCGGTGGACGCGGTAGTCATTAAAACAGGCTCCCTTTATGATGTCATTTATGTCAATGGATCAACGGTGCCCAACGAGGAAGTGGTGATCACCAGCGAAGTACCCGGCAAAATCACGCAAATTCTTTTTAAAGAAGGTAACTACATCAAAAAAGGCACGTCGCTGGTACAACTGGATATAACCGAATTAAAAGCCCAACGCGAACGCCTGCTGGTACAACAGCAATTAACAAAGAAAATCGCCGAACGACTGGAAGGATTGTACAAAAAAGAAGGCGTAAGCTTACAAGAATACGAAATTGCCCGCGCTGAAGCCGATCAGGTAGATGCGGAGTTGGCGCTGATTGACGTGCAGATTGGCAAGAGAACAGTGAAAGCGCCTTTCGATGGCTTGCTTGGTCTTCGGCAAGTAAGCGAAGGCAGCTACATTTCACCAGGTACTCCCATCGTGAATTTGGTGAGCACCAATCCCATTAATCTTGAATTTGCTGTACCGGAGCGGTATAGCTCGAATGTAGACAAAGGCACCAAAGTGTCTTTCCGCATGGATGGCAGCAACGATGATTATTCCGCTATGGTTGTTGCCAAAGAACCCAATATTGATCTGACGACCCGCACCTTGAAGTTGAAAGCTGCCGCGCCTAATCCTAACGGGCGTATTCTACCCGGCACTTACGCCAACGTGACCGTGAATCTGCGCAACCTCGAAGAAGCAATCATGATACCAACACAGGCAATCGTCCCGGAGCTGGAAGGGAAAAAAGTATTTTTATATAAAAATGGACAGGCACAACCAGTTGAAATCGAGACCGGTATCCGTCGGTCGGATCTGATACAAGTATTGAAAGGACTGAATTTCGGCGACACGATCATCACAACTGGTATTCTGCAAATTCGCCCTGGTACGCCTGTGGCGATCGTCAAAATTGACTGAGCGACCGAGCGTAACAGTATCGTTATTATTTTGCAATCAAAGTTTAACCGTTATGAGTCTTTCTTCTCTAAGTATTCAACGCCCGGTATTGGCAACCGTAATGTCAATCATCATTGTTCTCTTCGGTATCATCGCCATGAATTTTCTGGGAGTACGCGAATACCCAAGCGTTGATCCACCCATTATCAGTATCTCTACGAGCTATGTAGGCGCCAATGCCGATATTATAGAATCACAAATTACCGAGCCAATTGAAGAATCAGTAAACGGTATCGCCGGTATCCGTTCCATCACGTCCACGAGCCGGGAAGGACGGAGCAATATTTCCATCGAATTTGATTTGAGTGTAAATATCGAAGATGCGGCCAATGACGTGCGCGATAAAGTCTCACAAGCAATAGGCAGGCTCCCGCAGGATGTTGACCCGCCGGTTGTTTCCAAAGCAGATGCCGACGACTTCCCCATCATCTTCCTGAGCGTACGCAGCCAAAACCGTACCTTATTGCAGTTGAGCGATGTAGCAGATCGCCTCTTTAAGGAAAGATTACAAACTATCAATGGCGTCAGCTCTATTCGTATTTGGGGCGAAAAACGCTATTCCATGCGCATGTGGATTGATCCTGAAAAACTGGCAGCCTATCAATTAACGCCACTCGACATCCGAACGGCTCTACAACGCGAAAATATCGAATTACCTTCGGGGTCTGTGGAAGGCAATACCACGGAACTGACCGTGCGCACACGGGGCAGGCTCGACACTCCTGAGGAATTCAACAATCTGATTATCAAAGAAGAAACCGGAAGAATCGTCCGTTTCCGCGATGTGGGATACGCCGAATTAGGTCCAGAGAACCTGCGCTCCATCTTGCGCCGCGATGGTATTCCAACGGTTGGGGTCGCCATCATTCCACAGCCGGGTTCCAATCATATTGAAATTTCAGATGAATTGAATCGCCGATTGGAGCAAATTAAACGCGACCTGCCCGAAGACATTCGTGTGGATCTGGGGTTTGACTCGACGAAATTCATTCGCGCGTCTATTTCCGAGGTGCAAGAAACGATCTATATCGCTTTTGGTCTCGTCGTATTGATTATTTTCCTGTTCCTGCGCGACTGGCGCACAACGGTCATCCCGGTGGTTGCCATCCCTATCTCCTTGATCGGGGCATTTTTTATCATGTATCTTGCCGGCTTTAGCATCAATGTACTGACGCTTCTGGGAATTGTGCTGGCAATTGGTCTGGTGGTAGATGATGCCATTGTGGTCATCGAAAACATTTACTCCAAAGTAGAAGCCGGAATGACTCCGCTCGAGGCGTCGGTAAAAGGCTCCAAAGAAATTTTCTTTGCCGTGATCGCAACGACGATCTCGCTGGCGGCAGTATTTCTGCCGGTGATCTTCCTGCAAGGGCTTACAGGTCGCTTATTCCGGGAGTTTGGTATCGTCGTAGCTGGTTCAGTGCTCATTTCTGCGTTCGTAGCGCTTTCGATGACGCCCATGCTGGCATCCAAAATTTTGAAAAACCGCGATCAACACCCCTGGTTTTATCGCTTTACCGAACCATTTTTTGTAGCCTTGACCAATGGCTACCGGATTACGCTGAATGCGTTTCTCAAGGTGCGCTGGATGGGATTTGTTGTGATGCTGATTTCCGGGGCAATGATTTATTTTCTGGGGCGACAATTATCTTCCGAAGTGGCGCCACTCGAAGATCGCAGCCGTTTGCGCGTAAATGCGACCGCACCGGAAGGGGCTACCTTTGAGTACATGGACAAAATCATGCTTGAAATAGCCAGCCTCATCGAGCAAAAAGTGCCCGAACGCCGGGGGCTTATCGTCAATACAGCGCCGGGATATGGTAGCTCTTCCACCAATAGCGGCAATGCCACTATTATGTTGCTGGAGCCAGATGAAAGAGAACGTTCTCAGCAACAAATTCTGGATGAACTCTCCCCGGAGATAAGCAAAATTACGGGCGCGCGCGCTTTTATCACTCAGGACCCCACTATTGGCGACCGGAGAGGCGGGCTGCCGGTGCAATTTGTGATTCAGGCCCCCAACTTTGATAAACTGAGGGAAATTGTACCAAAATTCCTCGATGAAGCGCGCAAAGATCCTACTTTCTCTATTGTGGACGTGGATTTGAAATTTAATAAACCGGAGCTTCGTATCAATATTGACCGCCAAAAAGCGCAAGATCTCGGTGTTTCCATTCTCGATGTGGCTCAGACGCTGCAATTGGGACTGAGTGGTCAGCGGTTTGGCTACTTTATTATGAATGGTAAGCAATATCAGGTAATCGGGCAGGTAGAGCGCCAAGACAGAGATGCTCCGATTGATCTGCGATCGTTGTATGTGCGCAATCGCGAAGGTAAGATGATTCAGTTGGATAATCTCGTTTCATTGGAAGAACAATCTACTCCACCGGCTTTGTATCGCTACAACCGCTTTATTTCTGCCACTATTTCTGCCGGTCTGGCAAAAGGAAAAACCATCGGCGATGGTATCGCCGCGATGCGTGCCATTGGAGACCGCGTACTGGATGAATCCTATGCTACCGCATTGAAGGGGCCTTCCAAAGATTACGAAGAAAGCTCCTCCAGCCTTATCTTTGCTTTTGCTTTGGCGCTGGTTTTGATCTACCTCGTTTTGTCGGCGCAGTTTGAGAGCTTCTTGGATCCGTTTATTATCATGTTCACGGTACCGTTGGCAGTAGCAGGCGCAGTGCTTGCGCTTTGGTGGGGCGCAGAAACGCTGAATGTCTTCAGCCAGATCGGTATCATCATGCTGGTGGGTTTGGTTGCCAAAAACGGTATCCTGATCGTTGAATTTGCCAATCAACGCAAAGACCAAGGGCTCGACCGGATGGCGGCAATCAAAGACGCAGCCGCTTCGCGTTTCCGCCCGATTCTGATGACCAGCCTTTCTACGATTCTGGGTACAATGCCTATTGCGTTGGCACTGGGCGCGGGGTCGGAAAGCCGTGTTTCGATGGGCGTAGCAGTGATTGGCGGGTTGATTTTCTCAACTGTTCTTACACTTTATGTGATCCCGGCAATTTATTCATACCTGTCGAGCAAAACCTCGAAACGCAGCCTGGAATTGCCAGAAGACACCGAAGCCGAAGCCACACCTACTATGGCAGAAGCTTAAACAGCCTATTGAAATGAATGATTGGGTGATGGATGGAAATCTGCACTCTATCCACTCCAATCATTCATTTAAAAATAGAACCGCACCCCCAAACCGCCGCCAATATCCGCATCGGTGCTTTCGATCACCGCCAGCCGAGGTGTTAATTGCAGATATACTTCGAACCGATCCACATAATAATTCAACCCAAAGGAGCCACTGATGCCGAGTCTGATTTCATCATCGTCGTCGAATCGCTTGTTGCCTTCAACGAATCCGATAAAAGCGCCAGGACCATAGAAAAAATTAAAATTAGGAGAGGCGTTGATGTTTTTTTCCCACAATCCATGCATATTCAGAAAAAAGAAATCATCAAGATCCCAGGCTAACAGTGCGTCAAAAGACATACTGCCGGGGTTGTAGCGCTTCAGCGTAAGCCCACTGGGGTCGCCAAATTGAATACCTATGCCCCAATTGCCGGCAGGGGGTTGGGCAGATAGTCTGGGCATCGCTGCTACTATTGTCAAAACGAGCCAAATAAGCAAATAAAAAAAATTTTTCATACCATTCTTTTTTAGAAAAAGCGTGTCTTTGACTATAACTTTCCTGATTACAAAAATATTTTGTGCCGAAAAGTCTCCATACGTATTTGGTTGCTTACAAAGTTTTTACAAACAGGCTTTTATAATAAATTAAACTTCTGTTAACATTGTTTGTCTATCTTCGCTTTTTAATTTCATCATTCTAAAACGATTCAGTTACATGAGAGCACACCTACTACGAGTGTCGCTGCTGTTGTCAATTGCGATTCTTGGTCATTTCGCAATGTCGGCACAAAGCGATCTAAATCTCAATTACCTATCTACTTATCGAACCAATATTTTCGATGCCGGCGCTGCCGAAATTGTTGCATTCGATGCCGCCTCTGCGCGCTTGTTTTTCAGCAATGCCAATGCCAATACCGTCACCATTGTGGACATCAGCAACCCGACAATGCCCACAAAAGTATCAGATATTGATATGACGAATTATGGTGGCCTTGTCAATAGCGTGGCTGTTTTTAATGGATTAGTTGCAGTAGCAGCGGAATCGAACAATAAAACCGACAACGGCAAAGTCGTATTTTTTGACGTCAATGGTACTTACGTCCATGATGTAGAGGTCGGCGCATTGCCGGATATGGTTACATTTTCACATGATGGCACCAAAGTGCTGACCGCTAATGAAGGCGAGCCCAACAGTGATTATTCAGTTGATCCAGAGGGTTCTGTAAGTATTATCGATGTTTCCAACGGTGCTGCCAATGCGACGGTCGCTACCGTCAATTTCCAAAGCTATAACGACAAAAAATCGTCTTTGCTCAATAAAGGTGTTCGCATTTACGGACCCAACGCAACGGTCGCTCAGGACCTTGAACCCGAATATATAACCCTTACACCCGACGATACGCGCGCTTATGTTGCCTTACAGGAAAATAACGCTTTTGCAGTGATTGATGTCGCTAATGCAACATTACTCGACATTCTGCCGCTGGGCTATAAAGATCACTTTCGGGGCGCACCGATACTGACACAATACAAAATCAACGAGTTGATTGACCTGCCAGAACTGGGAACGCCTGTGTACAACGGCGGTCAGCCGGCTGTCAAGCTCGGTGGGTTTTCCGGTTTATATTTTGATGCAAATGAATCGGATGAAGATAATTATGTGTTTTACACCATTCCTGACCGGGGACCCAACGACGAGGCGATACCCGCTGCCGATGTTACTCCGGAAGTAGAGCAGGACCTGCGCCCTTACAAACTGCCGGAATACCAGGGCAGAATTGTAAAGCTTACCCTGAACAAAACAACCGGCGCAATGACGCTCGACAGCGAAATCCTGCTGACGCAAAAAGACGGAATAACGCCTATTACTGGAAAAGGTAATGTACTGGGCTTCGATGAAATCCCTGTAACTTATGCCGACCCAAATACGCCTTACAATAAAGGGGAATTAACTGCAAACGGCACTATGTATCACATACTCGATCACGACCCTTATGGCGGTGATTTTGAAGGAATTGTCAAAGACAAGGACGGCAATTTCTGGATTTGCGACGAAAACCGCCCGTCTTTGTACAAATTCCAACCTAATGGTACGCTCATCGAGCGATATGTACCGGCAGAAACCGCTAATCTGGGAATCGTACCGCTGGAAGCAGGCTTTTTTGGCGAAGAAACACTGCCGGCGGTGTATAGCAAACGTTGGGCAAACCGTGGCTTCGAGGCGATTGCTTACAATGCCGATGAAAATATTATCTATGGCTTCATTCAGTCGCCCATGTTCAACCCCGATAATACTACCCGCAATCAGTCGGATGTCATTCGTATTTTGGGCGTCAATGCAGAAGACGGCACGCCGGTGAACGAGTATGTATATCTGCTGGAACGCAACCGCGACGAAGGTTTGGCAACGAGTCGCGTTGACAAAATTGGCGATGCCATTTATATAGGCGGAGGCAAATTCCTGGTGCTGGAGCGCGATTCGAGCTCTCCGGAAGAGGAAGAAGGCAAAAAATACATTTTTGAAATAAACCTGACCGGAGCAACCAACATTCTTGGTACACCGATCTCCCTGCGAGACACGACTTCCACGATGAGCGAAAAGACCCTCGAACAAATGAGCGCCGATGACCTGGCTGCCGAAGGCATCGTGCCGGTACACAAAACGAAAGTGCTCAACCTGCCTTCGATTGGCTACCTGCCGAGCGACAAAGCGGAGGGTATCGCCCTATTGCCTGGCGGCTCCATCGCAGTAGTTAATGACAACGACTTTGGTTTGGCAGGAGCCGGTATCTCCGACGACAGCGTACTCGGTATCATTGATTTTGGCAAAAACTACGGTCTTGATGCCAGCGATCGCGATAATGGTATCAAAATTGTACCTCAGCCGGTATTCGGAATGTACCAGCCGGATGCGCTGGACACTTATATTGCCAATGGCAAAACTTACATTGTATCTGTCAATGAAGGTGATGCCAGAGAGTATGATACGTTCGAAGAAGAAGCGCGCATCAGTTCCCTGACGCTTGACCCGACTGCTTTTCCAAATGGAGTGGAGCTTAAAAATAACGCTAACCTTGGTCGCCTGAATGCCACCAATACGCTCGGCGATATTGACAACGACACTGATTTCGACCAGTTATACGTGTTGGGTGGTCGTTCTTTCTCTATTTGGGACACTTATGGCAACCTCGTATTCGATAGTGGTGATGAAATCGAACAAATCACAGCTGCTGTTTATCCTGCGAATTTCAACGCCAGCAATGACGATAACGCTTTGGACAATCGCAGCGATAATAAAGGTCCGGAGCCGGAAGCTTTAGAAATTGCCGAACTGGACGGCGTGACCTACGCCTTCATTGGTTTGGAGCGCATTGGAGGGATTATGGTCTATGACATGACCGATCCTAAAGCGCCGGTTTTTGTGAAATATGTCAACAACCGTGATTTTACAATGGATGTAGAAACCGCCGAAGCCGGTGACCTTGGTCCCGAAAACATTGTTTTTATTGCTGCCACCGACAGCCCAAACGGCGATGCCCTCCTGGTGGTTTCCAACGAAGTAAGCGGCTCGGTTTCCATTTTCACATTTGGCGATGTGATGACCAATGCCGATGATGAAAACTCGCTGCCTCAGGTGTGGCGCATTTTCCCAAATCCGGTCAATGATATGATTTTCACAAATGTGACTTCTGATTTTGCGGTTTACAGCACCGTTGGTCAGTTGCTGTTGACTCAGACACATACCAATCGCATCAATGTTCATAATTTGCCGAAAGGCACTTATGTCATCCGCGATGTGAAAAATGGTCAGGCACAATTGTTTGTAAAACATTAAAACACCAGGTTCTGGCAGTGGACTCCTGCTTGCCAGAACCTTCTTATTTTATGAGTTATTACCAAATTATCAACGGTGTAAAATATGACCGGCAATTGCTTGAAGTAGCCCAGGAATTTGTCACTGGCGAAGGCGACGGGCGTATCTCGGAGCGCGAAATGAAGCTCATTGTGAAGCTGGCTCAAGATGGACAAGGGGTCACCACTATTGAACGAGATACTTTATTTTACATCCGCGAGCATTTCAACCTTACCGATGCTGCTGCCCAGTGGTTCGATGCGCAATTTCTGCCAACTGCGCCCACTGATTTGCAAACTTTGATCCACCAAATTGCGACTGATTTTCAAGTACTTGGTTTGACGTTTGAGATAGACGGAACTGAAGTACGGCAGCAAAGCCAATTGGCAGAAAATCAGGTTCCCTTCACACATGCACTTCGGGCTACTCTGCAAAGTTTTCTTACCCAGGGCGATCAGATAGAATCGCCGCGCAACTTGGTCATGGAAGTCCACCAGATTTTTCGGGAAAATTTTGAATCCGATGCTGCCTGGAATGAGGCGCTGACCGAGCGCGTGCGCGCGTACATGAACGAAGCCGGATTTTTGCGGCTCTTGCCGCTCGAAATTCCTGAAAATAAAGACGATATTGATTTCAACCCACCAGAAGATGGCGAATCCACGCGCGACAACTGGATTTTTCAACTCGCTTTGCGTACCCTTTCCGACCACGTCTTCTGGGCAGTGACCGATCGAACCGGTGCTAAACCAACTTACAATTATGGCTTCAATTGAAAACTGATGAAAGTCATTTCCTTTCATTGATGCCTATCATCTCGATTTTTCTTGAGGATAGCTAAATTGGGTTTAAACCCAAATTATAGCATTATGAAAAACAAAGTGCTTATCATCGGTGGCGGGATGGCAGGCTTATCCGCGGGAGCCTACCTGCAAATGAACAATTACGACACGGAGATTTTTGAGTTGAATAGCACGCCGGGTGGTATGTGTACCTCCTGGAAAAGAGGCGATTATACCGTAGATCTTTGTCTGCACTGGCTGGTAGGATCGGGAGAGGGCAATCCTTTGTACAATCGCTGGAGCGAGTTGATGGAAATGGACCACCTGGAAATCATAAACCATGAGGAATACGCACGCGTAGAAGATGAAGCGGGCAATTGCATTCGCATTTTCACAAACGTAGATCGTTTGGAAGAAGAGCTGCTGGAAAAAGCCCCCGAAGATAATGACGCTATTCTGGAATTTACTGCGGCAATCCGCAAATTGACGCATTTGGAAATGGATAGCGAAAAGGCTCCGGAGCTGACCAACATTTGGGAAAGAATGAAATCTATGTGGAAAATGCTGCCCTACATGGGTGTGTTGGGCAAATACATGCGCCAGAGCAATGAAACGTACGCGCAGCATTTTAAAAACCCTTTGTTGAAAAAAGCAATTGCTAATTTGTTTGAACCCGAAATGGCAGTAGTATTCAGCATGATGACGCTGGCTTGGATGAATAATAAAAATGCGGGTTATCCGGTTGGTGGCTCGATGCGGTTCGCCCAAAAAATTGCCGATCGGTACGAAGCATTGGGTGGGAAATTTCATTTTAATGCGAGGGTAGTGAAAATTTTGACAAAAGAAGATAAAGCGATCGGGATAGAATTGGGCAACGGCGAACAATATTTCGGCGACTACGTGGTTTCCGCAGCAGATGGTTATTCTACAATTTATAAAATGCTGGAAAGTAAATATTTGAATGAAAAACTCGATCATTTTTATCAAACAAACAAGACCTTTCCTTCGCTGATTTTTGTAGCCCTGGGCCTGAATAGAACTTTTGAAAATGAGCCGCATTCGCTGTACATTCCAGTGAATCCGGCTTTGTCAATTGACCCTGGAACAACAGTGAACGATTTGCATGTGCGCATCCACAACTTTGACTCAACGCTGGCACCAAAGGGCAAAACTTTGATAACCCTCATGCTGGAAACATTTAATTATCAGTATTGGGTAGATTTGTACGAAAAAGATCGCGCGCAGTACGAAGTGCAAAAGACAAGAATTGCCCAGACTTTGGTGGAAACGCTGGAACAACGGTTCGGCAATATTCGCGAGCATGTGGAAATGGTGGACGTGAGTACGCCGGTGACATTCATCCATTTCACCAACAACTGGAAAGGCAGCTTCGAAGGCTGGATCTGGACGCCGGAAGTTGGCTTCAAACCCTTGTCACATACATTGCCGGGACTGGGGCATTTTTACATGTGCGGACATTGGGTAGCCTTGGGAGGTGGCGTGCCCACTGCAATGATGTCGGGCAGGGAAGTCGCGCAACTCATTTGTCACAACGACAATAAAGGATTCAAAATCATACCCTTACAAGAAAAACAAGTAGCCGCATCATGAACTTACCGGGAGGCAATTTGAATTTGTCTCCCGATTCTTATATTGATTGACGCTTCTTTTTATCGAAAAAAAATAAGGGTATTGCGGTTTTCCGTGCACCTTCCTGAAAAGAAAGTTAATGCCGGCAGCCTTACCATTTATTTAGTGGCGAGGAATTCTGCCGATTGCAGTCGTCAAATTGATCGTTCATTTGCTCACCAATGTCAACTATGGTTTGCATCGTGATGCCTTTTTGTATCTGGCTTTGGGGCGGCACCCCGATTGGGGCTATCGCCTTTGGGCAGGTTTTGGAAGAACGTTAATTTTTCGTCAGAAAGTCCTATCTTGCAGAAAAAAGGACGCCAAAATGACACTTGAAGAGATTACCAAAATGTTCGACGATCATGCCCACAAGATGCCGGCTACCGGCAAAACCATGAAACTGGTATTCGACGAAGGAATTGTTTTTATTGATATGGAAGGTGAAAATGCCATTGTTTCCAACGAAGATCGGAATGCCGATTGTACCATCACTACCCAGATTGCCACCCTGGAAGCCATGCGCCGGGGCGAGCTGAACGGCATGATGGCAGTGATGAGCGGCAAAGTAAAAATCAAGGGCGATATGGGCGTGGCGATGCAACTGCAGGCGCTGCTGAAAGACTAAGGGTGGGCAGCGACCCAAATCTCGCCATCTTCAAATATTTCTTTTTTCCAGATCGGAACGGTCTGCTTGAGCGTATCAATGACCCATTTGCAAGCCTCAAATGCCTCCGCCCGGTGTGGCGTGGACACGGCAATAACGACCGCGGCGTCGCCGACATTTAACGTACCGACCCGGTGATGAATGGTAATTCTTTGTATCGGAAAACGTTGCATGGCCCCTTCGGCAACTTTGCGCATCTCAGCAATTGCCATTGGTTCATAAGCTTCATACTCCAGACGCGTTACCTTCCGCCCTTGCGTGCTATTGCGCACAGTTCCAACAAAGACATCCACTGCACCTGCTCCGCCACTGAGCGCAAAATCAATGCAGTTTTGTGGATTCAGCGTTTTTTCAGTAAGTTGAATATCAATCATAAGCAAAGATTAAAAAGTGTTTGGAATGATCAATCCGGCAGCCCGTAACTATCCTCCGCTCACGGGAGGAATGAGCACCACTTCATCTTCGGGTCGAATGACGGCTTCATCTTCAGCGTAAGCGCCATTTACAGCAACCATCAGTGAAGCCAGCCGGTCGAGCGCCGGATATTGTCGGTTGAGCGCTTTTTTCAACTCCTGTACCGTCGCGCCATCGCCAATGGCAAAATCCACCTGGCGTCCGCCCACGATTTCTCTTGCAATACCAAAAGCCAGAATTTTTATTTGCATACTACAAAAAAGAAAAATTTCGTTTGTGACCAAAAATTATTGTTTGCGTCTAAAAATTTAAACAGCTTTTGTCACAAAAAGGTCAAAA
>CAZQTF010000091.1:0-14284 GCA_964596135.1 uncultured Saprospiraceae bacterium
ATTGTCAAATCATTATTAACCGTATTCAGTAAATGATTTTTTAAACATACTCTGATAGCAACAAAATTTTATATTCAATCTTAATTATCTGTTCTTCTATTTACATTTGATTGGATTCTTTCCACAAAGTTGATATTTTGCAACAAATAAACCCAACATTCACTATGCGAATCAAATTCTGCGGCGCGGCACGCGAAGTCACGGGGAGCGCGCACCTGATCACCCTCAACGATGGCACGAACATTCTGCTCGACTGTGGCTTGTACCAGGGGCGGGCAAAAGAAATGCAAAGCTTCAATGACAACTGGCTGTTCGATCCGGCAGAGTTGGACAGCGTGGTGTTGTCGCATGCGCACATTGATCATTCCGGGCGGTTGCCCAAATTGGTGAAAGATGGCTTCACCGGTGCTATCCGCAGTACGCACGCTACGCGCAGTTTGTGCTCGATCATGCTGCTCGATGCCGCCAAAATTCAGGAGCGCGACGCAGAATATACCAACCGCCGATTGGAAAAAAGCCGAGGCGATGTGGACGAAGACGAACTGCAGGAGCCGCTCTACACCAGCCAAGATGTGGACGAAACCATGAAGCTCTTCATCAGCTATGGCTATGATCGCTGGTTTAAAATTCACAACGATGTAGAAGTTTTTTTCAAAGATGCCGGACACATCCTTGGCAGCGCCAGCGTGACCCTGAAAATCCGCGAAAACGGTAAAACCATTATGTTGGGTTTTACCGGCGACATTGGGCGCCCCAATCGCCCCATTCTGCGCGATCCACAACTTATGCCGGAGGTGGACTACCTGTTGTGCGAATCTACCTATGGCGACCGCGACCACGAGGAAGCACCCGCCGAATTGAATCATTTTCTAAGAATTATCAACCATACCTGCATTGAAAAACGCGGCAAGCTTATCATTCCTGCGTTTAGCGTGGGGCGTACCCAGGAATTGGTCTATCTGCTCGATCAATTAGTCAATGCCGGGAAATTACCTCCAGTACCCGTTTACGTGGACAGCCCGCTGGCGGTCAATGCCACCACGATTTTCGGAGCGCACCCCGAATGCTTCGACGACCAACTGAACGAGTATATGCTCGTGGATGATAATCCATTTGGATTCAATAAATTACACTACGTCCGGGATACTGAGGAATCTAAGAAACTCAACACAATGAAGGACCCCTGCATTATTATCAGTGCGTCGGGTATGGCGAATGCAGGACGCATCCAGCACCATTTGTACAATAGCATTGACAACGCCCGAAATACGGTGCTCATTGTCGGCTACTGCACGCCCGACACGCCTGGAGGCATGTTGCGTGAAGGCGCTCAGGCGCTGAAATTTTTTGGCGAATGGAAACCAGTGCACGCCGATGTGGAAATCATGGATTCTTTCTCTGCACACGCCGATCGCTGGGAAATGGTGCATTTTCTTGAAAATCAAAAGAACAGCGCTAAAAAACTCTTTCTCGTGCATGGTGTACTCGAGGCACAGGAAAGCTTCCGGGGTTTACTTTTGCAGCAAGGATTTAGAGAGGTCGTTATCCCAAAACTGGGGGAAGAATTTATCATTGAGGCATGACAAAAAAAGGCTATGCGTTGGAGGTGCATAGCCGGCATAGATGATATTATAGGGCTACAGTATAGGATACGAATAGAATGTGTTGGCATTTCGGGAAGCATACATTCAGAGGCTGATCATAACTTAAGCAAGCTTTCTCCCAAAACGATGGCACGAAATTATATTTTGGTTGTGAACTGAACTTTAATTTCGGGTTAAGTTTGGTTTAAATAAAAAATGCCAGCGTTATATCGGAGATGATATAACCCTGGCAGGAAAGCGACTTTAGATTGCAGGGAAGATTTGCATAGTGAGAGAAGATGACAGCAAGAAATCAACACTTGATGCTGCAAAGATTCTAACCATAATTGAACTAAAAATTAAGGCGAGGTTAATTTCTCTTTAAATCTCCAATCGAGGTGATAACAAAGGTCAAAAGCGGTGAATTCCAAGTAATAATTGGACGGTTGGCAAGATCGCCTCAGCGCGGTCGGGATCGAACGAGTTTTCAGGGGGGTATGCTTCCATTGCCTGCGGCGGTCGGGCTGCTAAATGCAGCATTTTTTCGCGTTCACCGGCAGTGAATTGCCCAAAAGTACGACGCAGCACCGGCAGAATATACTCAAAATTTTCAGGCGCTATGCCGGCTACCCAGTCATCCAGGATTTTCCAAAGGGATTGGTTATGAATCAGCAATAAGCCGCTTCCGTGCAAAAAACCTTCCAGCCATTGCGCAACCTGAATGATCGAATCGCCGGCAGAAAGTGCATAATACAGCATATCGCCGGTGCTCCCGACGCTTAAGATTGACTTGTCGAATAGCAGCCGCGTGCAGGCTCCATGCAGCAGTTGCTGCGCATCGGGCAATTGTATGATACGAATCAAAGCATTGATCCAGGCGTTGATATGTGTAGTTTCGGCAAGGAGTGCCAGCGTTTGATTGGTGATGATGATACTTTTGAAAAGCTCCGCTGCTATATCTTCGTCAATATCGCGGCAAGCATTGGGCAAACCAATACAAATACGCGGAATGAGTTCATCAACAATCTGGCGCACCGCCGTCGCATCGGTGTTGCGCACATTGCCATAGCGAATGATCCTTACCAACGGCTCCAGGGCTTCCATAAGGTAAAAAACATCCGTTGAAACAGCCACTGCCTCCCGAAGGCGCTGCAACAAAGGCTCCATTGCCTCCGGCAGGTCGGCGAGTAGCACTTCCATCGTCAGCATTGTCAGTGCTGAGAGTTGGTCGGTTTCGTTTGCTTTGCTGATGGCAAAATTTTTAGCGGCTTCCGCCACCGTACTACCCCACATACCTGCTTCGATCAGGCGGAGAATAAACGCTGGTTCCCACCTGAGTTGCCAGCTTTCTTTGAAACTTCCGCGCTGATAGGGAGAATTGTCCAGCAGTTTACCCCAGGGAATGTCCAGCATGTGCAGGCGATGCAGCAGATGGCTGGCGAAGAGTTGATTTTCATTTCGCAAATCAAGCTCTTTTTTGACCGTTTCGGAACGCTGGTAGATCTTGGTCAGTCGAGCGGATTTAATATTTTTTTCGAGGTCCTGTTGCAAGGGCGGTGCAATATTCGTAGGAACAGCACCGAGCGCATCCCCAATAATTAATTGATATTCAATTAATTTCAGCAAAACCTCGTCCCCTTTACACAGCACGGTCGTTGCCGCTTCGTACAGCTCGTCCCGACCAGCAATCGTGTACCCGCGCATGGCTGCCAGTGTGTTCGCCAGGCGAATCGCTTCAATCACCTCGGCAGAAGAAGCATGAATACCTTCCTGACGCAGAAGTAGCGCCGCTTTCGACATCCAGATCGTTGTCGCTTCCGCCCGATTGTGAAAAAGCAATTCGTACCAGGCAGGCGAAATGACGCCGGCGCCATAACCATTGCGCAATGCCAGCCGCTCGTAACTCCACGGCGCCCAGGTTACAGCGGTTTTTACTTTGCCTGCGCTACGTAAGAGTTTATTGTCTTCGCTTTTTTTGAAATCATCCAAATGATGCAACACCGGGGCGTGCCAGGCGCCACAGACGACTGCGACACGCACAAAATTTTCTTTGGCGGCTCGGATGGCATGGCGCATATGGGCTTCGCGCAGCAACGTGTGGGTGTTTTCAGGGCGTTGCAATTCGTCGCGCAGCACGGTCATCATATCAAGAATAGCTTCAAATATAGCGGCTTCATTTTCAACCTGTTCAAAAGTTGCTTCCCACCAGCGCTCAGAATCGGAGTAGCCGGCTAATCGGGCGATAGCGGCAATGGGGTCGGTAGAAAAAGGAAAAAGGAAATCGGGCAATTTTTTTTCAGATTCGAAATCGAGTTCAATCTGCCGCTCGGTCAATGTATTTTCATCCAAAGCGAAATAACGCTCCATCGGGAGGTCTATGAATTCAACCGGAATTTTATTTTTCAAACCAAATTGAATAGCCTGCCATTCCGGAGAAAATTCGGCAAACGGCAAATAAATCGCCTGCGCCAAATTCTGGGGGTTATACACCACAATGGCGACTGGCGGCGTCAAACCTTCCGCATGGGCATGGGCAAGTGCACGCTGTGCATCTGCCGGGCCTTCAATCAATATGCAATCCGGCTGAAAATGTTCCAATACCCGCATCAGGCTCTGTGTAGAACCAGTACCATGATGCCTTATTCCAAAAACCTTGACCATTTATCATTGACTTGAGGATGCAAAGCGCCAATATCCCTGACCCGATAAACCATTACAGCAATAGTTTACAGGCTTCGTATAAATCGCTCCAACCATCGCGCTTCTTCATCACCGTTTCGAGATATTCTTCCCAAACAATTTTATCCTGCACAGCGTCTTTGATGATCGTACCAGCAAGGCTTGCCGCCAAATCTTCCGCCCGGAGTTTGCCCTTGCCAAAATGCGCCGCCAACGCCTGTCCGTTGTTGATCACCGAAATCGCTTCGGCAGTGCTGAGCGTGCTACTGGGGGATTTCAATTTGGTGCGTCCGTCTTCGGTTTTGCCATTGCGCAATTCGCGAAAAATAGTCACGAGACGCTGAATTTCCTCGATAGGCGTCGCTTGTGCGGGTAATTCGAGTGATTGACCAATCTTTTCTACCCTGTTTTTGACAATTTGCACTTCTTCTTCCAATTTTGCGGGAAGCGGCATCACCACTGTATTGAAGCGCCGGCGCAGCGCGCTGGAAAGTTCATTCACGCCCCGGTCGCGATCATTGGCCGTAGCAATGATATTAAATCCCTGCACCGCCTGTACCTCAGTGTTCAATTCCGGAATGGGCAAGGTTTTCTCCGAAAGCACTGTGATCAAAGCATCCTGCACATCCGAGGGAATACGGGTCAATTCTTCCACGCGGGCGATTTTGCCACTTTGCATCGCCACCATCACCGGGCTGGGCACCAGAGCGTGAAAACTAGGTCCTTCTGACAGCAAACGAGCATAGTTCCAGCCATAGCGCAGCGATTCCTCTGGCATGCCGGCAGTACCTTGCACCAACAGCGCCGAGTCGCCGGAAATCGCGGCAGCCAGATGCTCCGAAACCCAGGTCTTGGCGGTACCAGGCACGCCCACCAACAGCAAAGCGCGATCGGTGACCAGTGTCGCTACGGCAATTTCGATCAAACGACGACTGCCAAAATATTTGGGTTCGACTTCAAAACCATTGTTCAGCTTGCCGCCGAGCAAATAGGTAACCACTGCCCAGGGCGACAGCCGCCAGTTGGCGGGGCGCGGGCGATCGTCTGTTTTAGTCAGCGCTTCCAATTCGTGGGCATAAGCATCTTCTGCATGCGGGCGAAGAATATTTTGATTCATTGGCTCAAAGCGTTTAGCATATTTGTTCGGAAGGCAATGATTTTTAGCACGGTCTCTGTTTGCCAGTCCCTATTATTACCATATTGTTCATAAAATTCCTGGATTTCCCGGAGTTTTTCAGGATGACAACGATAAGCGAATTCCTCCGGGTCTTTGGAAGACTCAAGGTATTCAAAAGCGTCAGGATTTTCTACTTTCCTTTTTACCAAAGCATTCCAGTCAGGGTTTTGCCGCAGTAGCCATTTGCCACGTTCCCCGATATGCGGATGCACTATATTCCAGAGCGTTTTGTTGCGCAGTGCCGAACGAAACACCAGCGGAAGCAATTCGGGCAACAAAATTTCATTTTTTTGTCGCAAAAAATAAAAAAATTCTGGCAATGCCTTTTTGTAAAGACCATTGAGCATGCCTTCGAGATAAAAACCAGCTGCGGGCGTACAAAATTTTTCTTCGGAAAGAGATGCTTTTTCCGGCAAATTCCCGATAAAATTTGGCAGTAGAAACCCGGATTTTTGCATTTGCCAGAAAACAGCGGCGCCTTCCAACAGCACAACCGAGGGATCAGATTTGATACGGACACCCCGTGCCTCGAGCTGCTCGAGAACAACCGAAGGTAACTGCCCGTTTTCGAGCCCAAGCAATGCAGTAGTGACCAATGCTCCCCACCCCATTGATACTGTGGTTTTATTTTTTTTAATTGGATTTATGATAATATTTCCAAACATTATTCCAAAAGCGTCTTGCAAAATGAATTTATTTTTAGCAACATAGCTTAAATCCGGTTTTCGAGTTGGAATAATTCTTTTGCCGGCGCTGTTTTTACACTGCAATGATAACGCAAAATTGCATTTTTCTTTTGATTATCAACGTTAAGCACTATCTTTGCCCCGATTTTAGCAGACCTATAAAAATACATAAAAATATTCTCTTCAACATGGCAAATATCGGATACGTAAAGCAGGTAATCGGACCAGTTGTGGACGTGAGCTTCGAAGGAGAAAACGCCAAACTCCCGGAAATTTTTAATGCACTTGAAATCAAAAGACCTAATGGCGAAGTGCTGGTATTGGAAGTACAACAACACCTCGGCGAAGACAGCATTCGCGCGGTAGCGATGGATTCCACCGATGGATTGACCCGCGGTACGGAAGTATTGGATACCGGTCATGGTATTACTATGCCAACCGGCGAAGCGATCAAGGGGCGTTTGTTTAACGTGGTAGGCGAACCGATTGACGGTCTGGGCCCAGTTTCCAAAGAATATGCTGCGCCGATTCACCGCAAACCGCCGACTTACGAAGAGCTTTCTACGGAAAAAGAAGTTTTGTACACCGGTATCAAAGTTATTGACCTGATCGAACCTTACCTGAAGGGGGGTAAAATTGGTCTGTTTGGCGGTGCAGGCGTAGGTAAAACGGTATTGATTCAGGAATTGATCAACAACATTGCCAAAGGATATGAAGGGATCTCAGTGTTTGCCGGTGTAGGAGAGCGTACCCGCGAAGGAAATGACCTGCTGCGCGAAATGATTGAGGCAGGTATCATTAAGTACGGCGAAGCTTTCAAGCACAGCATGGAAGAAGGCGGCTGGGATCTTTCAAAAGTAACACCCGAAGATTTAAGAAACTCACAGGCTACATTCGTATTCGGTCAGATGAATGAACCGCCCGGTGCACGTGCGCGTGTGGCTCTATCCGGTCTCACGATTGCTGAATACTATCGCGATGGCGACCTGAGTGACCCGATGGGCGGTCGTGACATCCTGTTCTTTATTGACAATATCTTCCGCTTCACCCAGGCTGGCTCTGAGGTATCTGCATTGCTCGGACGTATGCCATCCGCCGTAGGCTATCAGCCAACGCTGGCCACTGAGATGGGACTGATGCAGGAGCGTATCACCTCGACCAAGCGCGGTTCGATCACTTCAGTGCAGGCAGTGTACGTACCAGCAGACGACTTGACCGACCCGGCTCCGGCGACCACCTTCGCACACCTTGATGCGACTACTGTATTGAGCCGTAAAATTGCGTCGCTGGGTATCTATCCGGCAGTGGATCCGTTAGATTCCACATCGCGCATTCTGGATCCGGCTATCATTGGCGATGCGCATTACAACTGCGCACAGCGTGTAAAGAATATTCTTCAGCGTTACAACGAATTGCAAGATATTATTGCCATTCTGGGGATGGAAGAATTGTCGGAAGAAGATAAAATGGTGGTGCATCGTGCTCGCCGGGTACAACGCTTCTTGTCGCAGCCATTCCACGTGGCAGAGCAGTTCACCGGCATTCCTGGCGTCATGGTGCCAATAGAAGAAACGATTCGTGGCTTTAACATGATTATGGATGGTGAAGTGGATGAATACCCGGAAGCGGCGTTCAACCTGAAAGGCACGATTGATGAAGTAATCGAAGCCGGTAAGAAAATGTTGGCTGAAGTGGGCGCCTAATTTTGTTGAACTTGCATGAACGCAGAGTATATGAATATCACAATTCTGACTCCTGAAAAGGAAATATTTCACGGTACGATTACTTCTATCAAAGTACCGGGCACAACCGGACAATTTCAAGTGCTGAAAAACCACGCGCCAATTGTATCATCACTCGATTCCGGTAAGGTCGAAATTGTTACTGCCAAAGGCGGATACAGGTATTTCGATGAAGAAAGCGGTGCGATCAAAGAAGCCGACGAGCCGGGAAAGAAAATATCTTTCAACATCTCCGGAGGCTTTATTGAAGTGATCAATAATGAAGTTTCCCTGCTTGTAAGAGGAATCAATAATATCTAAACAGCACGATCCTGCTGTTTTCAAAGGGCGAATTCGGTCATCGAATTCGCCTTTCTTTTTCCAACTAATCCCTTTTTCAATTGAATCAGACGTACTTACTCAAATCGTTCTGTGTTTTGAGGAAATTCTGAAATTTTATACATAGCCTGAAGCTTCTCATTTATTGCTATATTCCTTCTTAAAAAAGCAGAAAGCGGCGCCGCTAGAAGCAGGCACCGCCGTCAGGTATTTTATTAAAAATCAGAAGGAATGCTTTTATAATAAAGGCGCGATAACGAGCGCTACGATCGACATCAGCTTGAGCAAGATATTGAGCGAAGGGCCGGAAGTATCCTTGAACGGATCACCGACCGTATCCCCTACTACCGCTGCTTTGTGCGGATCCGAGCCTTTGAAATATTTCTTACCATTGATATCCACGCCTTCTTCAAACATTTTTTTCGCATTGTCCCAGGCGCCTCCGGCATTTGCCTGGAAAATAGCCATCAGAACCCCCGATACGGTAACGCCCGCAAGCAAACCGCCCAGCATTTCCGAGCCGCCAAGAAAACCAACCAATACCGGCGCGGCAACTGCCAGCAAACCCGGCAACACCATCTCACGGATAGCAGCGCGGGTAGAAATTTCTACGCATTTGCCATATTCTGCTTTGCCATCAGCAGCCTCAAAAGTATTACGATCTGCTTCCGACCACTCGTCCATTTCTTTGCCATCGTTTTTGCGCATGACTTCCAACGCCGCTTTCAAAGCCGGAATTTCGATAAACTGGCGGCGTACTTCTTCAATCATGGACATGGCAGCCCGACCTACTGCTTGCATCGCCAATGCCGAAAATACGAATGGCAACATACCGCCAATCAGCAATCCACCCATTACATTCGCTTTGGAGATATCAATGCTGGCAATATTGGCAGAAGTCATATAAGCGCCGAAAAGCGCCAGCGCTGTCAGCGCCGCCGAAGCAATAGCAAAACCTTTGCCAATAGCCGCTGTTGTATTGCCCACTGCATCCAGCTTGTCGGTGCGCTTGCGTACCTCTTTTGGCAATTCACTCATTTCAGCAATGCCGCCTGCGTTATCCGAAATCGGACCGTAAGCATCTACGGCTAACTGGATACCCAAATTTGACAGCATCCCGACCGCAGCAATAGCGATACCATACAAACCCGCTACCTCGAAAGCAATGATGATCGAAATCGCAATAATAATGATCGGAATAGCCGTAGAAAGCATACCTACGCCCAAACCGGCGATAATGTTGGTAGCAGCGCCGGTTGAAGATTGCCGCACAATATTCAGCACTGGACGCTTGCCGGTACCGGTATAATATTCTGTGATCATGCCCACCAACAAGCCAGCAATTAGACCAATGATGGTTGCCCAGAATATGTTGGTAGAAGTCATTTCACGGGTAACACCGTACAACTTATCTTCGAAAGTCCACGATGCTGGCAATACCCCTTTGATGATAAACCAGGAAGCAATAATCATAACGATAGAAGAGCCAAACTCGCCGATATTCAATGCCCGCTGAGGGTTACCGCCTTCTTTCACGCGCACGAAAAATGTACCAATAATCGAAGTTACAATTCCTGCACCTGCCAGAATCAATGGCAACAGAACCGCCGATAGACCATTAAAATTATCTGAAAAGGTAGAGCTGGTCATAAAAACAGCTCCCAAAACCATCGTGGAAACGATCGACCCCACATATGACTCGAACAGGTCGGCGCCCATGCCTGCTACATCACCCACGTTGTCACCTACGTTATCGGCAATTGTGGCGGGGTTCAACGGGTGGTCTTCCGGGATACCGGCTTCCACTTTGCCCACCAGGTCGGCACCCACGTCCGCTGCCTTGGTATAAATACCGCCACCTACACGAGCAAACAATGCAATCGAAGAGGCGCCAAAAGAAAAGCCTGTGATAATGGTAATCACGCGGTTTAGATCCTGATAGCTGCCAGTACCAAACATGGAGCTGTAGGCAATAAACAAAACGCTCAAGCCCAATACGCCCAAACCAACAACCCCCAAACCCATCACGGAACCACCGGCAAATGCAATTTCCAGCGCTTTGCCCAGTCCCGTACGTGCCGCATTGGTCGTGCGTACATTCGCTTTAGTCGCCACACGCATCCCAATAAAACCTGCCAGCGCCGAACAAAAAGCCCCTAAAATAAAGGAACCCGCGATCAATGGAGACGAATCAGGCGTATTCCCGCTAATACCCAGCAAAATCGCTACTGCGATTACAAAAATTGCCAGAACGCGATATTCTGCCTTCAAAAATGCCATTGCACCTATCGAAATGGCCTCGGCAATTTTCTTCATTTTGTCACTACCTGCATCCTGACGATTGATCCACGCTGTTTTCCAAAACGTGTATAATAACGCCAATACACCAAATGCCGGAATCACATAAGTAATTGTACCACCCATACGTGTATCTTTTTAGTTAGTTTTAAGTTTGGTGAATTTTTTTGTCTGATAGTGCCGGTTTGGGTTGAAAACTCTTCATAACCAACACCATTTTTTTTAAACATGAGCGCAAAAGTAAACCAATATTTTGGCTTGTCCAAACGATTTAAAAGATTGAAATTAACGGTGTCACGGATGTAGTATTTCATTGTCTCTTTGCCGCTTTGTTTCCCTGTTTCTTTAGCCAGTCGCAGAAAATCAAGACAACCACGAAGCCATAAAGCAAGGTGCTAAAAGCAACTCTTGGGGAAAGCCATTCGTCATTCTTCCATCCAAATCGTCTTCTCCTCTACCGGTGTTCGTTTACCCGGAATTTCCGGCATATCATGATATCCCATGTAAAACAATCCCAGGCAGCGCTCGCCCTCTTGCAAACGCAGAAATTCATTGGCTTTCAAAGCGGCTGCCGGCGTGCTCCAGTAACTGCCAATGCCGTACACCGCGCAAGTGAGCCACATGTTTTGTACCGAGCAGGCAACCGCGGCAATTTCTTCCCATTCGGGCACCCGCTCCTGGGGGTCGCGTTGCATACAAATAGCAATGACACAACCTGCCCGCATTGGATTTTCTTTGTTTTTCTGATAAGTTTCCTCCGAAAAACGATCTGTAGGGGTATTTTCCTTGTAAAAATCAGCCAGATACTGCCCTAATCTTTCCAAACCTTTTCCGGTAAAAACCTTAAAACGCCAGGGTTCCGTCAGGCGGTGGGTAGGCGCCCAGTTGGCATTCTCCAGAATGACCTCGATCGTTTGCCTCGGAATGGGGTAATCATTGTACATCTTAGGAAAAATTGCTCTTCTTTTTCGGATCAACTCACTGATCTGAGCCGGTGTAACGTTCATGATTTTTAAGTTTTCGCCAAAGATAAAAAGCTCTTTCCAAAGTATTTTATTCAAAACTTTCAGAAATTATTGAAATTTAAATTTCTTTATTGTATCTTTGAAAAAGGATATTCATTTCGTCCAATTCAATGCACAGGAACATGACACACCTCCAAAATTTCTTCAACTCAATTGATCTGGTTGGTCAATTGCTGCTCCTTTTTGCTGCCGTAGCAATGGCCATCCTTACTTTGGTCACTTGGGGAGAAGCAGCTACCACGATTTTTTACTTCCTGCTACTCCTGGTAATCGGCGGCTGGCAGATGCTAAGTGCCTTCATCCGAGGCATTGGTTATGGCGACCGCATCAAAACGACTTATTTTTTTTCGGCCTTGACGTACTGCGTACTTCTGTGCATTTTTGTGCCACTCATTGACAAACCGTCGAACGCCTGGGCGCTCCCGCTTGTGCTCTGGCTTATGGGCGTAGTGCCTGTCGTGAGCGCCGTCTGGTACTTTCGTGATTGCATCACACCCGAACGACACCATACAAAAACGCAATCCCATCTGGTGCCAGATCCCTCCGTTGTGCCACTAACGAGGGAAAAGCTAAAAAAATTCACGTGAAGCACGCGGCGTTCATTATTTTTGAAAAAAGTTTCTGAAAACAAAAACCAGCGCCTTGCAGGCGCCTCAACGACAAACAAACGATGATTTCTCGATTTAGAATGAAAATAGATCTTCTGGGGCAGAGCGCCCTTACGCTGGCTGTGTTGCTACTGTTATGTCTGGCCGAAGGCATCCGCTGGTCGGGCGGCATTTTGATTGTACTGGCGGTATGGCAATTCATCAGCGCAGTGCACTTGTTTTACGTGTATCGGCATATCCGGCGGCTCAACTACCTCCGCACTACGCTCGTGCTCGCTGTAAGCCTTCCGCTCTGGATTCATTTTATTGGCAAACTCGCCTTCCTGCCCGTAGCTGGCGTCGTCCTCTGGTATTTTATCCAAACCATTCGCGATACGGTCGTGGTGTATCGTCGCCCTCGTTCGTTCTGGGATTTGATTTAAATTTTTTTTTAGATTAATCTAAATTTTGTATATTTGTATCAACATCGTACAAATCATGGAATCTATTTCACACACGGAAGAGAACTATCTGAAGGCAATTTTCAAAATTGTGGAGCGCGAAGGCAAAGCCGCCAGCAACAATGCGGTTTCTAACGAAATGAACACGACCGCCGCTTCGGTCACAGACATGCTCAAGCGCTTAGCCGAGAAAGAGTTGATCTACTATAAAAGCCACAAAGGCGTGACGCTGACCGCGAAGGGCAATACAATTGCTACTCACCTCATCCGAAAACATCGCCTTTGGGAAGTGTTTTTGGTAGAAAAGCTTCATTTTTCCTGGGATGAAGTACACGATATGGCAGAGCAACTGGAGCATATACAGTCGCCCCAACTGGTAGAACGCTTAGATGAATTTTTAGGCTCGCCAAAGTTTGACCCGCACGGCGACCCAATTCCGGATGCCGAGGGCAATTTCACATACCGAAAACAAGCGCCGCTACTCGATCTGCCACTAGGCGAAAAGGGGGTGGTGGTGGGCGTTCAGGATCATTCCTCTGCTTTTCTGCAATACCTCGACCGCCTGGAACTGGTGCTCGGAGCGGAAGTAGAATTGCTGGAGCGATTTGAGTACGACGAATCGGTAAAAATTATGTTGAATGGTAAAAAAGAGCAGATTCTGTCTAAAAAAGTAGCTCAGAATTTATTTGTACAAAAAAGATGAAGAAGATGTCAGCAATCAAATACCAAACACCACACAGCAGGGTTTCCGATGAGGGCTGGAGCAGCAAAATCATCTTGAGCATTGCTCTTGCCATTGTTGTACCCCTGAGCATTTTCGCACAAAAAAAGCCGCTGGTGGTCGCTACTGCTTCCATTTTTGCCGATATGGCGCAAAATATCGCCGGCGAAGAAGTGGAAATCCGCACCATCGTACCAATTGGAGGCGATCCGCATATTTACGAGCCAACGCCCGGCGACGCGCAATTGGCGGCTTCTGCCGATTTGATTCTGAAAAACGGTCTGACATTTGAAGGCTGGCTGAATGAGTTGATTGCCAACTCTGGCACCACAGCAACCGTAGTAACCATTACCGATGGCATTCAAGCCATTGAAAGTCAACAGTATAAAAATTCAACAGATCCGCATGCCTGGATGGATGCCAGCTTGGGATTGCGCTACATTGAAAACATCAAAAATGCATTGATCACATTGTTGCCGGATGCCCGACCGACTTTTGAATTCAACTATGGTGTTTATCGGCGGCAATTGGAAGATATGGACCGGTATATTCAAGAACAAATCTTGACAATTCCAGAACAACAACGAGTGCTCATTACCTCGCACGATGCATTTCGCTATTACGGCAAACGCTACGGCATTCGGGTGGAAGCCGCTTTGGGCACCTCGACCGACGCGGAAGCCCAGACTTCCGATATCATCCGCTTGAACAAAGTGATCAAAGAAAGTGAGGTGCCAGCAATTTTTATTGAAACAACCGTTAATCCCAAACTTATTCAGCAATTAGCGAGTGACAACAACGTTTCCATTGGCGGAAAGCTATATTCCGACTCGATTGGCGATCAAAACAGCCCGGCACCTTCCTACCTCGGTATGCTAAAATACAACACCGATACAATCGTAGCTGCCTTGATCCAATCCTCCGCTGATTCTCAGCAACCAACGCAACATACCAACAGCCGCACAGCGCTCATTTTGGGTGTTATTTCAGCTATTGTACTATTGGGG